>NZ_JBHVEG010000045.1:0-38857 GCF_042802395.1 Promicromonospora sp. NPDC057488 | reverse complement strand
GGTCCCGGGGCACCGTCACGTGCGCTCGGCGCTCACATGCTCTCGATGAGCCGCTCCACGCGGTCGTCCACGCTCTTGAACGGGTCCTTGCACAGCACGGTGCGCTGCGCCTGGTCGTTCAGCTTGAGGTGCACCCAGTCGACCGTGTAGTCCCGCCGCGCCTCCTGTGCCGCCCGCACGAAGTCGCCGCGCAGCTTGGCCCGGGTGGTCTGCGGCGGCAGCGCCGTCGACTCGAAGACCTCCAGGTCCGTGGTGACCCGCTCCACCATGCCGCGGGCCGCGAGCAGGTTGTACAGGCCCTCCGTGCGGGAGATGTCGTGGTAGGCCAGGTCGAGCCGGGCGATCCGGGGATCGTCCAGCCCCAGGTCGTGCTTCTCCTGGTACCGCTTGATCAGCTTGAGCTTGATGACCCAGTCCAGCTCCCGGTCCACGAGGGACAGGTTCTCCGCCTGCAGGGCGCGCAGGCCGCGCTCCCACAGGTCGAGCACCTGCTTGACCACCGGGGTGACCTCGAGGTTGGCCTCCACGAGCTCGCGGGCGCGCTCGTAGTACTCCGACTGGATCTCGATCGCCGTCATGGTCCGGCCGTTGGCCAGCGTCACGGCGTGCTTGCCCGTGCGGTCGTGGCTGATCTCCCGGATGGCCCGGATGGGGTTCTCCAGGGTGAGGTCCCGCATCGGGACGCCCGCCTCGACCAGGCGCAGCACCAGGTCGGTCGTGCCCACCTTGAGCATCGTGGTGGGCTCCGCCATCGACGAGTCGCCCACGATGACGTGCAGCCTGCGGTACAGCTCCGCGTCCGCGTGCGGCTCGTCGCGCGTGTTGATGATCGGCCGGGACCGGGTGGTGGCGCTGGAGACGGCCTCCCAGATGTGGTCGGCCCGCTGCGAGAGGCAGAACACCGCACCGCGCGGCGTCGAGAGCACCTTGCCCGCCCCGACCAGGATCTGGCGGGTGATCAGGAACGGCACCAGCACGTCGGACAGCCGCGAGAAGTCGCCCGACCGGCGCACCAGGTAGTTCTCGTGGCAGCCGTAGGAGTTGCCCGCCGAGTCGGTGTTGTTCTTGAACAGGTGGATGCGTCCCGGCAGGTCCTCGTGCTCCAGACGCTGCTGAGCGTCGGCCACGAGGCCCTCCAGGATGCGTTCGCCGCCCCGGTCGTACGAGACGAGCTGCCGCACGTCGTCGCACTCGGCCGTCGCGTACTCGGGGTGCGAGCCGACGTCGAGGTAGAGGCGGGAGCCGTTCCTCAGGAACACGTTCGAGGAACGGCCCCACGCCACCACCTTCCGGAACAGGTAGCGGGCGACCTCGTCGGCCGACAGGCCACGCCCGTCGTCGGCCGCGCACGTGACGCCGTACTCGGTCTCGAGACCGAAGATCCTGCGGTCCATGGATTCCCCTCCCGTTCGCGGAACCTGGTCTTATCCTTCGGCGCCGGGCGTGGTGCCGGTCGCGCCCGGCCCCTCGTCCGGCTTCTCCTTCGCCGCGGAGTCCTCTGCCTCGGAGTCCTTGGCGGGCTCGTCCGCGGGGGTCTCCGGGGGCACGGTGTCCGCCGTGCTCAGGCCCGGCGTCGCCGAGCCGGTGGCGACGTCGTCCGCGGGCGGGAGGTCGTCCGCGGGAGCCTCGTCCGACGACGCCGGGGCGCCCTCGGCCAGCAGGTCGGCCAGGACCTGCCGGTTCAGCCGCCGGAACGCCCGGCGCGGGCGGTCGCGCTCCAGGACCGCCACCTCGAGCTGGGCCGCCTCGATGGTGCGCGACGTGGAGCCGTCACCCGAGCCGAGCGCCGCCACGGCGAGCCGCAGCGCCTCCCCCAGCGTCAGGTCGGCGCGCCAGCCCTCCTTGACCCGCCGGCCGAGCTGCTCGGCCTGGCCGCCCATGACGACGAAGCCGTGCTCGTCGGCCACGGTGCCGTCGTAGGTGAGCCGGTAGATCTGGTCGTCGGCGGCCTGGGCGCCCACCTCGGCCACGACGATCTCGACCTCGAGCGGCTTGGACTCGGTGATGAAGACCGTGCCGAGCGTCTGCGCGTACGCGTTGGCCAGGCCGCGCGCCGTCACGTCGGAGCGGTCGTAGGAGTACCCGCGCATGTCGGCGTACCGCACGCCGGCGACGCGCAGGTTCTCGAACTCGTTGTACTTGCCCACGGCCGCGAACGCGATGCGGTCGTAGATCTCCGAGATCTTGTGCAGCGCCCGCGAGGGGTTCTCGGTGGCGAAGGCGATGCCGCCCTCGTAGGCGAGCACCACCACGGACCGGCCGCGTGCGATGCCCTTGCGGGCGAAGTCCGCCCGGTCCTTCATCAGCTGCTCGGGCGAGACGTAGAACGGCATGTTCATGCGATCGACCCCCTCTCGCGGCGCTGCGCCACGATCTGCTCCGCCACGCGGGAGATCTCCGCGTCCTCGATCCGCTGGTAGCCGTCCACGGTCACGGTGGCCACGACGGGGAAGATGCCCCGCACGGTGTCCGGGCCGCCGGTGGCCGAGTCGTCGTCCGCGGCGTCGTACAGCGCCTCGACCGCGACCTGGACCGCGGCGTCCGCGTCCATCCCGCGCCGCCACAGCTTCTTCAGCGCACCCCGCGCGAACAGGGAGCCCGAGCCCACGCCGTGGTGCTCGTGCTCCTCGTAACGCCCGCCGGTGGCGTCGTAGCTGAAGATGCGGCCCGTGTCCTTGTCCAGGTCGTAGCCCGCGAACAGCGGCACGACGGCCAGGCCCTGCATGGCCATGGGCAGGTTGCCGCGCAGCATCGTGGCCAGGCGGTTCGCCTTGCCCGTCAGCGACAGCAGCGAGCCCTCGATCTTCTCGTAGTGCTCCAGCTCGAGCTGGAACAGCCGGACCAGCTCCAGGCCGATGCCGGCGGAGCCGGCGATGCCGACCGCCGAGTACTCGTCGGCCGGGAACACCTTCTCGATGCTGCGGCTGGCGATCATCGGGCCTGCGGTGGCCCGCCGGTCACCGGCCAGCAGGACGCCGCCGTCGAAGGTCACCGCCACGATCGTGGTGGCGTGCGGGGAAAGGGTCGCCGGGTCGGTCGTGCCCGCGGGCACGCTCCGGTTCCCGGGCAGGCGGTCGGGGGCGTACTCGGCCAGGAAGTCCACGAAGGACGACGATCCCGGACGCAGGAAGGCGTCCGGGAGTCGTCCTGCGAAGTTGTCTGCGTTCAGGTTCACTGCCCACCCTTCTGGACGAATCCGCGCACGAACGACTCGGCGTTGGTCTCCAGCACCTCGTCGATCTCCTCGAGCAGGGCGTCGACCTCGTCGTCGTCCTTCTGCGGTGCCGCAGCGGCCGCAGCCGGGGTGTCGGCGTCGTCGTCGGGAGTGCGGTCCTCGTGTGACGGGTTGATTCTTTCCTGACCGGCCATGATCGCCTCCTGGTGATTCTCTGACGTAATGCTGGTCTTGCAGCCTAGGCCCTGAGCCTTGGTGTTGACCCTAGGTTCGACCCTAGAGGCAGACACCGACATCGAAGGTCACCTTCGCCCGGAGAGTCCGGCGAGCAGCGCCGCCGCGTCGGGGCTCGCGTCGAGCAGGGCGCCGATGTGCCGCCGGGTGCCGCGGGTCGGGTCGAGCATCGGCACGCGCTGCAGCGCCTGGGCGCCGTCGACGTCGAAGATCACCGAGTCCCAGCTCGCGGCGGAGATCTGGCTGCCGTAGCGCGCCATCACCTCGCCCCGGAAGTAGGCCCGGGTGTCCGACGGCGGGTGCTGGACCGCCCGCGCGACGGACTCCTCGTCGACAATGCGGTCCACCGCGCCCTTGGCGAGCAGCCGGTGGTAGATGCCCCGCTCGGGACGCACGTCGGACCACTGCAGGTCCATCGCGTGCAGGCGCGGGTGGTCCCACTCGAGGTTGTCGCGCGAGCGCAGGCGGTCCAGCAGGCGCAGCTTGGCGACCCACTCCACCTCGCGCGCGCAATCGGCCGGGTCCGTGCCCAGCCGCTCGACCACGGAGGCCCAGCGGTCCAGCACGGCGTCCGACTCCGGGTCGGTGCCGAGCACCTTGAGGGAGCGTCGCACGACGTCGGCGACCTCGCCCTGGAGCTCGAGCGCCGTCATGGTGCGGCCGTCGGCGAGGTCGAGCGCGGCGGTCAGGTCGAGGTCGCGCGAGACCTTCTGGACGTCGCTGACGGGCGCGGCCAGGCGCAGGGCACCCAGCTCGCCACGGGCGTCCACGCCGGCCTCCGCCAGCTCGTCCAGGTGCTCCAGCACCCACAGGACCAGCGACGTCGTGCCCGTCTTGAGGTAGGTGGGCACCTCCATCAGGTTGGCGTCGCCGAGGATCAGGTGCAGGCGCCGCCAGCGCTGCCGGTCCGCGTGGGGCTCGTCGCGCGTGTTGACGATCGGACGGCGCAGCGTTGTCTCCAGGCCGATCTCGGCCTCGATGTAGTCCGCGCGCTGCGAGATCTGGAAGCCGGGCGTGCCGCTCGTGGCGCCCAGCCCGACCCGGCCCGAGCCGGTGAAGACCTGCCGCGTGACCAGGAACGGGGTGATGAGCTCGGCGAGCGTGGTGAACGACAGCGCGCGGTCCACGAGGTAGTTCTCGTGGGTGCCGTAGCTGGCGCCCTTGCCGTCGACGTTGTTCTTGTAGAGCACGACCTCGCTGCCGGGGAAGCTGGACAGCTCGCGCAGGGCGGCGAGCATGACCCGCTCGCCGGCGACGTCCCAGCGCACGAGGTCCTCGGGCGTCATGACCTCGGGCGAGGAGTACTCGGGGTGGGCGTGGTCCACGTAGAGGCGGGCGCCGTTCGTGAGGATCACGTTGGCGGCGCTCGGGTCGTCGTACTCGTCGGCGGCGGGCCGCTCGACCTCCTGGGTCGAACCCGGCCGGCGGCGGCCCCGGCCCGGCAGGCCGGGCTCCACGACGGGCACCTGCCCCGTGACGGGGCCGGACGGCGCAGGTCGCGTCGGGTCGTCGGTCAGCATGGAGGGCTGCGCCGAGGCACGGTCGAGGTGGAACCCGCGTGCGTCCTGCAGCGGGTCCTCGTCGTCGTAGTCCCAGCGCGCCCTGCCACCCGCCCCCTCGGCGCGGGTGGAGATGGCCCGGTAGGTGGTCACCACCTGGCTCGACAGCAGCATGGGGTTGGCCAGGGGACGGCCAGGCTGCAGCACTCCGTACTCGGTCTCGATGCCCATCACACGACGCACGCTCACGTCCACCACCCTATGCCGGAGTAGTCCCGATGGTCGGGCAGGTCCGCGCCCGTTCGACGGACGCGGACCTGCCCGGGTTGTGTGGTCAGAGGTACTGGCCGGTGTTCTGGACGGTGTCGATGGTGCGGGGCGTGGCGCCCTCGCCCTTCTTCTGCACGATGGTGCGGATGAAGACGATGCGCTCGCCCTTCTTGCCGCTGATCCGCGCCCAGTCGTCGGGGTTGGTCGTGTTCGGGAGGTCCTCGTTCTCCTTGAACTCGTCGACGCAGGCGGTCAGCAGGTGCTCCACGCGGATGCCCTTCTGCCCCGTGGCCAGGAAGTCCTTGATCGCGTTCTTCTTGGCCCGGTCCACCACGTTCTGGATCATGGCGCCCGAGTTGAAGTCCTTGAAGAACAGGGTCTCCTTGTCCCCCGAGGCGTAGGTGACCTCGAGGAACTGGTTCTCCTCGTCCTCGGAGTACATGCGCTCCACGACCGAGGTGATCATGCCGTCCAGGGCCTCGCTGACGTTGTTGCCGTACTCCGCCAGGTCGTCCGAGTGGATCGGCAGCTCCTTGGTGAGGTACTTGCCGAAGACCTCCTTGGCACCCTCTGCGTCGGGCCGCTCGATCTTGATCTTCACGTCGAGGCGTCCCGGGCGCAGGATGGCCGGGTCGATCATGTCCTCGCGGTTGGAGGCGCCGATGACGATGACGTTGTCGAGCCGCTCGACGCCGTCGATCTCGGCGAGGAGCTGCGGCACGATCGTGGTCTCGACGTCCGAGGAGAGGCCGGTGCCGCGGGTGCGGAACAGCGACTCCATCTCGTCGAAGAAGACGACGACGGGCATCCCCTGGCTGGCCTTCTCCCGGGCGCGGGCGAAGATCAGGCGGATGTGCCGTTCGGTCTCACCGACGTACTTGTTGAGCAGCTCCGGACCCTTGACGTTCAGGAAGAAGCTCTTCACCTCGGGGTTGCCCCCGTTGGCCCGCGCCACCATCCCGGCGAGCGAGTGCGCCACGGCCTTGGCGATGAGCGTCTTGCCGCAGCCGGGCGGGCCGTACAGGAGCACGCCCTTGGGCGGGCGCAGCCCGTGCTCCCGGAACAGGTCGGGGTGCGCGAACGGCAGCTCGACCGCGTCCCGGATCGCCTCGATCTGCGGGCCGAGACCACCGATGTCCTCGTACTCGATGTCCGGGACCTCCTCGAGGACCAGCTCCTCGACCTCGGACTTGGGCACGATCTCGAACACGAAGCCGCTGCGGGTGTCGACCGTGAGCGAGTCCCCCACGCGCAGCGGGGCGTCCATCACCGAGCCGGCGAGGCGCACCACGCGCTCCTCGTCGGCACGGCCCACCACGAGCACGCGGTCACCGCCGAGCATCTCCTTGACGGTCACCAGCTCACCGGTGCGCTCGTACTCGCCCGCGCCGACGACGGTCATCGCCTCGTTGAGCTTGACCTCCTGGCCCGGCCGCAGCCGCGTGACGTCCAGGCTGGGGCTGGCTGAGACATGCATCTTGCGGCCGGCCGACGAGATGTCCACCGAACCGTCGGAGTGGGCTCCGAGGAAGACGGCGTAGGTACCCGGTGGCTTGGCCAGGTCGTCGAGCTGTTTCTTGAGCTCGACTATCTGATCGCGCGCCGCGCGGAGAGCTTCCGCGAGGCGTTCGTTCTTTGCTGAGAGGAGGGCAATCTGTCGCTCGTAGTCGCGGCTTGGCAAAGACTCGTGCTCGGGATGGTTGTATCCTGACGTGTTCTCGGTCATGACATCCCCTCTCGTAGGGCCCGGGAGGCGACCATATGACGCAAACGCCTCCGAGAACAGCACTCTAAGCACAGTCACTGACAGTGCGGGAGTAAGAACACCCGTTTGAGACGTCCGGGGTACCCGATCGTTACAGCCCGTTCACGCGGGAGGGGGGTTCTCCGTGTCGGGTGCAACACCCAGGTCACGTCGCACCTTTCGGATCTTCTTGTCCGATATGGCGCGCTCGCCGAGCTCCTCCGGCGACCACTCGGCCTCGGCCGTCACGGGGTACGCACCCTTGGCAGGACGCCGTTTCCGCAGGGGCGCGACCACGCCGTCGGCCAGCCGGCGGGCCGTGATGAGGAAGCCGGTGTGCCCGATCATCCGGTGCTCGGGGCGGACCGCGAGGCCCTCGAGGTGCCACCCCCGGACCATGGTCTCGAAGGCTGCCGGCTCGCCGAACCGGCCGTCGGAACGGAGGTCTTCTGCTGTGCGCGAAAGCTGGGTCGTGGTGGCCACATAGCAGACAAGGACGCCGCCGGGCGCGAGCGCGGTGGCGACGGCGTCGACGTTCTCCCACGGGGCGAGCATGTCCAGCACCACGCGGTCGACGGTGCCCGGCTCGGCCACCTCGGGCAGCACGTCGGCGAGGTCGCCCACGGACAGGTTCCACGCCGGGTGCGGCCCGCCGAAGAAGGTCTCCACGTTGCCCTGGGCGATCGCGGCGAAGTCCTCGCGGCGCTCGATCGAGTGCACGTGGCCAGCGTCGCCGACCGCGCGCAGCAGCGACATGGTCAGCGCGCCCGAGCCCACGCCGGCCTCGACCACCCGGGCACCCGGGTAGATGTCGGCCATGGCGACGATCTGCCCGGCGTCCTTCGGGTAGACGACGGCGGCACCGCGCGGCATCGACAGCACGTAGTCGGCCAGCAGCGGGCGCAGCGCGAGGTACTCGACCTCGGCCGTGTTCACGACCACCGAGCCCTCCGGCTGCCCGATGATCTGCTCGTGCTTGAAGTAGCCCCTGTGCGTGTGGAAGGTGCCGCCGGGCTGCAGCGTGATGGTGTGCAGGCGGCCCTTGGGGTCGGTCAGCTGGACCTTGTCGCCCACTCGGAACGGGCCGCGGCGCAGCTCGGCGCCGGTGGCGGTCGGGGCATCGGTGGGTGTGGTCACGACCGACCAGTCTAGGTGCCCCGCACCGCCCGGGCGACGTCGGCGATGTCGAGCACGCCGGTGACCCGGCCCTGCTCGACGACCGGGACCAGCCGGGCGCCGCCCGACCGCGCGGCCAGGTGGTTCAGCAGGTCGGTCCCCGACATCCGCGGGTCGACCTCGCTGCCCTGCACGAACGGCACCGCCACGGCGTCGACGTAGGTGGTGTGCTGCGCGGCGGCCGGCACCGCGGCGACGGCGTCGTCGTCCAGCACCGCGATCGGGACTCCGCCCTGCCCCACCACGACCAGGCGGCGGGCCGCGGCGTCGGGCACGCCGCCGGCGGCGGCCGCGGTCCGCGCGGACAGCGCCTCGGTGAGCGTGGCACCGAGCGAGACGGTGAGCGCGGGGACCGCGAGCCCCGCCGCGGACAGCGCGGCGACGGCCTCGCGGCGCCGGCCGTTGGTGATTGCGGCGCCCGCGCCCGCCCAGAGGAACGCGCCGATCAGGGCCGACCACAGCACCGTGGTGATGTCCGGCCTGGTGCCCAGCACCAGCGGCACCACCAGGGCCCAGAGCAGCACGCCGACGGCGACGACGCGGCCCACCCAGCCGGCCGCGATGGTGCCCCTGCTGCGCTTGCCGGTGGCGGCCCAGACCAGCGACTCAAGGATCTGCCCGCCGTCCAGCGGCAGGCCCGGGAGCAGGTTGAACACGCCGACGAAGGCGTTGGAGACCGCGCCGGCCCAGAGCAGGAGCGTCGGCACGTTCATCACCGGCGAGGCCTGGAAGGCGACCCAGAACCCGCCCGCGAGCGCCAGGTTGGTCAGCGGCCCGACGACGGCCACGAGGAAACCGTCGAGCGGCTTGCCGAGGCCGCCGGTGTAGGCGGTGTGGCCGCCCCAGATGGTGATCGCGAGCTCGGTCACGTTCTGTCCGCGCGCCCGGGCGACCAATGCGTGGGCGGCCTCGTGCAGGAACACGGAGCCGAACAGGAGCAGCACGAACACGAACGCGACGAGGTAGGCGCCCGCCCCGAGGTGGGGCGCGAGCCCCTGCACGGTGGGCAGGAACAGGAGGGTCAGGACGATGGCCGCGAGGAACCAGGACCGCGTGACGATCACGGGTGCGCCCGCGACGCGGCCGATCACGATCCCCTTCGAACGTTCCGGGGCGGGTGCGGGCGTGGAGGCGGGCTCCGAGGTGGTCACCGGACAAACCTAACCGGCCGCGGGGCGTGCGGGTGACGGCACGCTGTGGACAACTACCGGGGGATGTCGGTGGCCGCCCCTAGGGTTGGGGGCATGACGACGACGGAGCTGACCCAGGGCCTGGTGCCGGACGCGACGACGGAGGCGGCCGGTGCCGCGACCGCCGTGCGCGCGCCCTCGCGACCGCCGGCCCTGTCCCCGTCGCGCGCCAACGACTTCATGCAGTGCCCGCTGCTGTTCCGGTTCCGGACGGTGGACCGGCTGCCCGAGCCGCCGTCGGCCGCGGCGGCCCGCGGCACGCTGGTGCACGCGGTGCTGGAGCGCCTGTACGACGCCCCGCTGGGCGAGCGGACGCTGGCCGCGGCGCACGACCTGCTGCCCGGCGAGTGGGACCGGCTGCTGGAGGCGGACGACCGGTACACGACGCTGTTCACCGACGGGATCGGCCCGGACGGGCAGGACCGCGCGGGCTGGCTGGCCGGCGCGGGCTCGCTGCTGGGCACGTACTTCACGCTGGAGAACCCGAACCGGCTCGAGCCGGCCGAGCGCGAGCTGCTGGTCGAGTCGCAGCTCGACGGCGGCCCGCTGCTGCGCGGCATCGTGGACCGGCTGGACGTGGCGCCGGACGGCGCGCTGCGGGTGGTCGACTACAAGACGGGCAAGTCGCCGCGTCCCGGCTACGAGACGTCGGCCGTGTTCCAGATGCGGTTCTACGGGCTGGTGCTGTGGCGGGAGCGCGGGGTGCTGCCCAAGATGCTCCAGCTCGTGTACCTGGGCGACGGCCAGGTGCTGCGCGGCGAGCCGACGACGGACCACCTGGAGCACACCGAGCAGAAGATCCGGGCCATCTGGTCCGGCATCGAGGACGCCGCGCGGACCGGCGAGTGGAAGCCGCGGAGGTCCAAGCTGTGCGGCTGGTGCGCGCACCAGGCGATCTGCCCGGAGTTCGGCGGCACGCCCCCGGAGATCCCGGAGGGCGCGGTCGCGCT
The DNA here is from genome assembly GCF_042802395.1 of Promicromonospora sp. NPDC057488. Lineage (NCBI taxonomy): Bacteria > Bacillati > Actinomycetota > Actinomycetes > Micrococcales > Promicromonosporaceae > Promicromonospora > Promicromonospora sp. NPDC057488. The sequence continues at coordinate 28,619 of NZ_JBHVEG010000045.1, read as the reverse complement.
GCGCCTGGGCATCACGGGCTGAGGCGCGAAGGCCGCACCTGCCCGGCTCAGCCGGGCAGGTCCCCCGTGCCGAGCAGGTCGACGACCTCGCCGGACGCGATCCGGCGCAGCACGTCCAGGTCGATCTGCTTGAGCGACGCGGCCCGGCTCAGGCCCGGACGCGGCGGCACCGGCACCTCGGCGGGTACGCCCAGCGTGCGGGCGCCCGACGCGAGCGCGGACGTGATCCCGGGGCCCGAGTCCTCGATGGCCACGCAGTCCTCGGCGCGCACGCCGAACAGCTCGGCGGCCACGAGGTAGGGCTCGGGGTGCGGCTTGCCGTGCGTGACCTCGTCGCCGGTGACCAGGTGGGTGAAGGTGCCGGCGGGGGCGCCGTCGGCCACGACCTCGGCCTGGCTGCGGTAGGACATGGTGACGATGGCGCAGGGCACGCCGGCGGTACGCAGGTCCTCCAGCAGCTCCAGGACGCCGGAGCGCCACGGCACGGCCTCCCGCAGCTGCTCGTTGACCCGTGCCACGAGCCAGGTCACGATCTCGGCGGGCTCCAGCGGGACGCCGGCGTCGCGCAGCATGCCGCCGGTGGTGAGCAAGGCCTGCCCGACGGCGCCCAGCGCGTCCTCGTGCGTCCAGGTCGCCCCGTGCGCGACGACGATCTCGTGCTCCGCGCGCATCCAGTAGGCCTCGGAGTCGACAAGGGTGCCGTCCATGTCGAACAGGACGGCGGCGGGCAGGGCGGAGGATTCGCGGGGCACCGACACATGCTAGGTGCCGCGGTGGAACGGCCGGTAACGGGCGTGCGACGCGCCGGATGCCGGACGATAGCGCCATGACGCACACCGCCGCCTCCGGCATCGCCGCCTTCACCTTCGAGATGGGCGTGCTCAAGCGCCTGCGCCGCGCAGGCTGGTGGCAGGTGGGCGTGCGCGACCCGGAGTCGGTGGCCGAGCACAGCCTGCGCGTGGCGCAGCTCGCGGCCCTGCTCGCGGCCGAGGAGGGCGCCGACCCGGCCCGCGCCGCCTACCTCGCGCTGTGGCACGACTCGCAGGAGACCCGCATCACGGACCTGCCGCACACGGCGCGGCCGTACCTCACCAAGCCGGACAACGTGGCCGTCACGCGTGACCAGGTCGCTCCCCTGCCGGACGCCGCGGCCGCCACCGTCCTGGACGCGGTCACCGAGTTCGAGGCGCAGGAGACGCCGGAGGCGCGCTGCGCCCGCGACGCGGACAAGCTGGAGTGCCTCGTCCAGGCCGTCGAGTACCGGCACGGCGGCCAGGACGGGGTGCAGGAGTGGATCGACTCGTCGTACGCGGCCCTGACCACGGACGTCGCCCGGCGGGTCGCGGACGCGGCGCTCACGCAGTCGCCGATGAGCTGGCGGGACTGAGCCGGACGCCCTGCCGGTCAGCAGGCCCGGTCAGTCCGCGAGCAGCTCCGCCGCCCGGTCCTCCTGGCCGGCGTCCAGGTCCGTGCGGTCGAACGCGGCGACCGCCTTGTCGAAGGTCCGGTTCACCCGGGGCTCGATCTCGACGACGCTCGCCGGGGCGACGATCGCCCGGTCGTACTCCGCGATCCAGGCGTCCATGTGCGCCACGTACGCGTCCCGGGCCAGGTCGAGCCGGCCGCCGTCGGGCAGCGAGACCGCCCGGGCCTCCTCCTTGGCGCCGAGGACCCCGGACCGCGCCTCCTCGGCGAGCTCGGGCACGTCGGTCATGAGGTCTGCGGCGAGCTCTTCCTTCTCGCCGGTGTCGGACGTGGCCTCGATCTCGTCGAACCGGCCGCTGATCACGTCGATGTAGTCGCGCATCGTGGACTCGCTGTGCTCCACGGCGTCGAGCAGCACGTCAGCGGGATCGCTGGTGCGCTCGGCCTGGGACCAGGCGATGCCGCTGCCGGCGCCGGCGACGACGAGCGCGCCGACCGCCGAGAGCATGACCCGGTGATTTCGCAGGTTGAGCATTGGTTCATCGTCACCCGGACCTGGGCCGCTCCGCGCGCTGACGGGTGTGATCCGCGACGGAGAAAGCGGGCATTTCCACACATAGGCGGCATGCGCGGATGCGCCCGCACCTGCATCGGTCACCGCCGAACGAAGTTTCGGCCGTGGCCGAACTCGCTTGGAAACCATCCTGCGCACCCCTTTCCTGGACGGACAGGGGGTGAAATTTCACCCCCTGGACGAGAACCACCGTCCGAGGGAACGAGGTGCTCAGGTGCGCACGTCCACGATCAGACCGGCCGGGCCGGTCGTCACCGGTGCGGCCGTCGTGGCCGCCCTCACGCTGTCGGCCTGCACCACCGCCCGTGCCGACCGGACCACCCCGGACCCGGCACCGGTCACGGCGACCGCCTCGGCACCAGAAGCTCCCCCGGTCACCGCCCAGGAGCTCGCCCTCCTGGCGGCGGCCGAGGACGCGCTGGTCCGCGAGTGCGCGGCGGACCACGGCGTGCACCTGCCGCAGCCCGCTGCGGCGTCCGGGCCCGAGCGAGCAGCCGACCCCGCCGACGTCCGCGCCTTCCCGTTCGTCGTCGACTCCCCCGGCTGGGCGGCCGAGCACGGCTACGGCAGCGACCTCGACGCCGAGCGCGAGGGGGCCCGGACGTCCGACCCCACGCGCACGTACCTCCAGTCGCTGCCCGCCGGCCGGCGCACGGCCGCGCTGGACGTCCTGAACGGCGGACCCGACGACCCGGCGCTCCGGGCCAAGCTGCCGGTCGGCACCTCGATCGGGCGCAGCGCGACGAGCTGCACGTCGCGGGCGCAGGACGCGCTGTACGGGGACGCCGCGCAGTGGTTCCAGGCGTCGGCCGCCACCGGCAACCTCGAACCGCTGTGGACCGGCCGGGTCCTCGCCGACCAGCGTTACGCCGACGCCGTCGGCCCCTGGTCGGACTGCATGAGCCGGCGCGGGCACGACGTCGCCACGCCCCGGGACGCGCGGCAGGCCGCCTACGGCACGCCCGACGAGAGCGCCACGGCGTCCGACGAGGCGGCCTGCGCCACCACGACCGGGCTGGCCGCGGTGGTGGCGGACCTGACCACCGAGCACGAGTCCCGGGTGTGCCAGGAGTTCCGGGCCGACGTCGAGAGCCGGCGCGCGCTGGAGCACGCCGCCCTGGGCCGCGCCCGGGAGATCACCGCAGAGCTCACCCCGGAGCAGATCGCTGCCGGGGCCCGCACGAGAGGAGCACCACCATGCGAAGAATCCTGACGACGCTCGTGAGCGCCGCCTTCCTGGTCGGGCTGGGGTCGGTCGTCCCGGCAGCCGCCATCCCGGACGCCGAGGAGGCCGCCCAGGCCGACGGCTTCCTCTACGTCTACGAGGACCGCGACTACGAGGGCGAGTACTGCCAGTTCTCCGAGGACCACTCCGACTACCGCTATCCCGAGTGGATGCTGCCGGCGAGCGGCGAGTGCTGGGACTACTTCATCGACCCCGACATCCAGGACGCGGTGTCGTCCGTCAAGAACAACGGCTATCCCGGCTCGTACGGCGACGTGCTGCTCTACAAGGACGCCAACGAGGGCGGCACGTCGATCTGCCTGCCGAACGGGGCGTACTGGAACGACCTCGACTTCCTGAAGTACCCGGACGGCACGGGGGTGAACGACACGATCAGCTCCCACGAGTGGGCCAACTGCTGACGGCCCGCACCGGGCGGCCGGGGTCACCACGGCGAGTGGTGGCCCCGGCTCGCCGCTGCCGGGCGGCCCGCAAGGCCGGCCCACGGCTTCAGGCGCCCCGCCGCTCCAGGTGCTCCAGCCGCTCGGCCGCGAGCGCCGCCCGGTTCATGCCGGCGCGGATGTGCGGCGCGTCGGTGCCGGCGCTCTTGGGGTAGAAGATGCCCAGGTTGATCAGGCTGACGAACGACGCGTAGACCAGCACGTCCTGCACGAGCCCCAGGGAGAGCAGGGTGCCGATGCCGATGATCGGGACCAGGTAGACGGCCACGGTGGGCTGCCAGGCCGCCAGCCGGCCGAGCGTGGCGATCTCGCCGCGCGGCACGGACGAGAGCCCCGCGGCACGGGCGCGCGCGTTGGTGGCCCAGGCGAACCCGAGGCAGGCCTGGACCACCACGGCGAAGGTGACGTGGCCGACGAAGGTGAACAGGGGCCACCAGTCGCGGTCCACGAGCGTCGGCAGCACCACGTAGAGGGGCGGCAGGATGGCCAGGGAGCGCAGGCCGACCTCCGCGGCGACGGCCCGCAGCCGGTGCCGCCGGTCGCGCGGCAGGGCCCACACGGTGCTCAGCTCCGCGAAGACGTTGAGGTACAGGCGGGCGCAGACCAGCGCGAACGTCAGCGTCACCAGACGCACGGGCAGGTTGCCCCAGGGGTCGGGGATCGGGTAGTCGGCGGCCCGGACGTCGTCGAGGAAGACCAGGCCGGCCCCGGAGCGGCCGAACACCTCGTCCGCCATCTCGAACCACTTGGCCTGCCAGGACAGCCCGAGGTCGCGGGACCACCACGTGATGACCAGGGCGGTCGCGGACCAGATCAGGACGGCGAAGAGCCAGGCCCAGCGCTGCAGCCGGCGGGCCTGCCGCAGGTGGGCGGCGTCCGTGGCGTCGCGCACCTGACCGGTGCGCACCTGCAGCTTGCGGCGCTGGCGGGCCACGGTGCCGGCGCCGGGTGACAGGTCGCGGAGCCGCTGCAGCGTGGTGCGGGGTCGTTCTCGGCCGTCCTGCTCGAGGATCGCCACCTCGTCGGCGAACACCCGGCCGACCTGCTCGAACCGGGGTTTGGCCGGGTCGACCGGGGTGACCAGCAGGCGGCGGCCGGGGTCGGCGTCGGTCAGGTCCTCCAGGAGCCGGGCCAGGCCGACGGAGACGACGTAGAACTGGTCGGGCACCGTGCCGTCGGGGTTGTGCGGGATCCCGGCGATCGCGATCAGCAGCGCGCCCAGCGAGTACAGGTCGGCCAGCGGGTGGTCGACGCCGTCGCGCCGCACCTCGGGCGCGGCGAACACCCCCTCGCCCTGTCCCTGACCGGTGATGGAGCGGGCGTGGAGGTGGTTGACGCCCAGGTCCACGAACCGCAGCCGGACCCGCCCCGGCTGCTCGTCCTGGACGATGATGTTGGACGGCGTGAGGTCGTCGTGCTGCTGGTTGTGGCGCTCGAGGTCGGCGAGCGCGCTCAGGAGGGCTTCCCCGACCTCACGCAGGGCCGGGGTGTCCACGGGGCGGTTGATCTCCCGGGCCGGCGGGGCGGGCTGCTCGGCCGCCCGGTGGGCCAGGTACTCCCCCAGCGTCCGGCCCCGCACCAGGTCCATGAGGATCCAGCTGTCGTGGCTGGCCCACACGGGCACCGCCGGGGACGGCTCGTCGGCCCCCGACTGCCCGTGCTTGGCCTGGTACCCGCGGGTCGCGTCGACGATCGCCGGGATCGTGAGGTACGGGTGGATGACGCACTTCAGCGCGAAGGTCGCCGTGCGGCCCTGGGACGGCTTCGCGGCCCGCCCGGTGAGGATGATCGAGGTGGTGCCGTGCCGGTGGAACCGCAGGCTCGTCAGGTCGAGCGCGGCCCACTCCGCGACTGTCTGGGACGTCGCGCCCGTCCGTCCTTCGCCCGGGTCGTGGAGGGCGGCCAGGGCGCGGCGCACGTCGGGGTCGGCCACGAGCGCGCCGCTGACCTGCGCGGCGGGCCGTCCGGCGACCGCGAGGTCCCAGGGCACGTCGCCGTGGAACCGCATCCGGTCCGAGCAGTGCATGGCGACGAGCGTGAGCAGGTAGAACCCGAGGAAGCCGGCCGTGCGCGGCGTCACGGCGGCGGTGTCCCGCGTCGTCCACCAGGCCCACAGCAGCTCGATCTCGCGCTCGCGCGGGAGCCGGAACCGGTCGGCGTACGCCCGCTCGTCGAGCGGGACGTCGAGGAGCACGGCGTGCCAGTCCGCGACGCGCCAGCCGTCCAGCCCGCCCCCGCGCGCGCCGTTGCCCCGGCCGCCGTCGGTCCTGGCCGCGCCGACCGCCGTCAGCTCGCGGACCGCCCCGGTGAGGCGCTCGAGCGTCCCACGTGTCCCGTCGCCCTGCCGCCCCCTGGTCACGGTCCGCGACGATAACGGAGTTCCAGGCCTGTGCGCTGGGAAAACACCCCGCCCCGGCAAACCCGCGGGATCCGTCCCCGACCAGCGGATCGACCACACCTCCGCCGCGCGCGGATCGGCATCCTGGGTGATGCTGGCCCACGATCGACGGTTTCGGCCGCCGAGTACCGGTACCGACCGAAGGGGGAGAAAGACCGTGTTCGGACCCGATTTCTTCGAGCGACTCTCGCAGCGGATGTACTACGACCTCGACGGCAACCCGATCACGCAGGACCAGTGGTCGGTGCTCCGGCTCGGGGCCGGGGCCGCGCACATCGCCCGCGACCACATCGGGATCTACCACGTGTCCACGGTCTGGACCGGGATCGACACCACCGCCTCGCTCGAGGACGACGACGACCACACCCCGCTGATCTACGAGACGATGGTGTTCGTCGAACGGCTCGACCCGGACGGCGTGCTCCCCGAGGACGAGCGCCTCGACTGCACCGAGCAGCACGCCGAGCTGCACGCCACCCGGGAGGAGGCGCTGGCCGGCCACCGACGGGCGACGGCGCTCGTGCGGGGCTGGATCACGAAGGGTCGCCCGGAGCTCTGACGACGACGCAGGGGGAGAGCACATGATCGAGACCAGAACGCCTTCTCTGACCGCCCTCTTCACCGCACGCAGCGCCGCGCGGGCCGCCGCCCGGCGCGCCGTGCACGGCCCCGCGCCCTACGGTGAAGCGATGCAAGGATCCACCCCGCGGGAGCTCGGTCCCGCGGGCGCGCAGGCGCTGCTCGTGGAGGTCTTCGAGCCGAGCACCGACCGCCTCGCCCACTCGCTCGGCGTGGGGCGGCGCGCGGAGCACGTGGCCCGTGCCCTGGGTCTGCCCGACCTGCTGGTCACGGCGGCCTACCTGCACGACATCGGTTATGCCGCCGCGGCCCGCGACACCGGGCTGCACCAGCTCGACGGCGCCCGCTACCTGCGCCGTCTCGGCGCCTCCGACGCACTGACGAGCCTGGTGGCGCACCACACCTCGGCCCTCACGGAGGCCGGCGAGCGGCACCTCGACGCGCACCTGCGGGGCGAGTTCCCGCCGCCCGCGGACGGCGAGCTGCTCGACCTGCTCACGTACTGCGACATGACCACCTCGGCCAAGGGCCGCACCGTCACCATCGACGAGCGGCTGGACTGCATCTACGACCGCTACGCGCCGGGGCACCTCGTCTCGCGCAGCATCCACCGCGCCGAGCCGCAGCTGCGGCGCATCGTGTCCACGGTCGAGGAGCGCGTGCGGCTCAGGTAGGCCGTGCCCGGGCCGGGCGCGCTCAGGTCAGGAACGGCTCGGTGCGCGTGGTGTCCACCGCGTGGTCGATGCGCAGCCGCATCGACGGGTGGATCTCCAGCTCACCGAGCCGGTCCACGGGCTGCCACACGACCTCGCTGGACTCGCGCGAGATGCGTGCGCTGCCGCCGGTCACCGTGGCGCGCATGCAGATGGAGAACTGCGCGCGGACCTCGCCGTCCGAGTAGACGATCACGTGCCGGGGGTCGGTGTAGATCCCGACCAGGCCCGTGATCCGCACGTGGTACCCGGTCTCCTCCTCGGTCTCCCGGACGCCGGCCTGCCGCACCGTCTCCCCCGGGTCGATGCCCCCGCCCGGCAGCGCCCACAGGTCGTTGTCGGTCCGGTGGATGAGCAGCAGGCGGCCGCCGTCGTCGCGCACGGCGACCGTGACCGAGGGGACCACGGAGTTCACCACCGGCGCGGCCGGGTCGTCGAAGTAGTCGCGCCGAGACATCACGACTCCCTGTCCGGGTCCTCCGTCCGCGGCCAGACCGTCAGCGGCGGCGCGGCGTTCCAGACCCGCTCGAAACCCGCCTGGTAGGCGGGCGCCATCGACGCCTCGGGACCGTCCTTGAGGTGCAGCAGCGGGTTCGCCCCGGCGGGCGAGCCCCAGACGTGCGTGTTGACCAGCAGGTCGTCGTCGAACCGGAAGGTCGTGGCGTACAGCGTCTGGTCGTGCAGCCGCACCTCGACGCCCGGCGTACCGAGCGCGGGCGCCAGGTAGGCCAGCACCAGCGCGATCCGCCCGGCGAGGCCTGTACCGCCCTCCTCCTGGGTGCGCACCGCGACGGCGTCGCCGTCCGGGTCGCCCAGCAGCAGCCGCACGCGCACGCCGCGTTCCGCCATGGTGACGATCTCGGTGGTCAGGTCGAGCGTCTGGTCCGGCAGGAACGTCGCCGCGAACGCGTGCATCTCGAACCGCTGCTCGACGCCCGCCAGGAACGCCCGCCACGTACCGGACGGCACGGCGCGCCGCGCCGGGTACACGCCCACGATCTCCTGGGCGGCCGCCTCCGCGCGGTCGACGTCGCCCCACAGGGCCGCGACGTCGCAGCCCAGCGCGTCGGAGACCGCGACGCGATGGCGCGGGTGCGGGGTGCGCCCCTGCGCCACCCAGCGCTCCACGGTCTTCGGGTCGACGCCCACCGCGGCCGCGAGCCGTACCTGGCTCAGGCCCGCCTGGCTCATCGCCGCGACCAGTCTTTGGTTTCTCACGTGTCACCCCCTTAGGGACGTATCTATCACCGAAACGTCCCGGGCGCTGCCGATGGCACGTCCCATGCGTCCGGCGCATGGTGGTACCAGTCAGTCCACCTGCCCGACCCGTGTCCCGGAGAGCCTCGTGAACCCCATTGCCTCGCAGTCGGTCACAGAACGTCTTGGCGATGTCATCGATCTGCTGCGCCACGTCCGCGCGGACTGGATCGAGGTGCTGACGGTGACGCCCGAGCGCGTGTGCCTGCAGCCGTGGCACCTGGACGACGGCGAGAGCATCGCGCGGGCGCTGGGCCTGGACCACGCCATCGACCAGCGCATGCTGAACCCGGGCTACACGCTGTGGTCCGGCACCTGGCGCGGGGTCGAGGTCCAGGTGCGCGGTGCGCTGCGCGCCGGCGTCCCGGTGTTCTGACCTGAGCACGATTCGCCCGTCCGCGAACGCGGCCGCGCCCCTGGTCACGTCGAGCGCCGCACACCCTAGGGTGGGGGGATGACCGACGCGCATCACGAGCAGCCGGAGCAGGCCTCGCCTCGCCAGACCGTGCTCCTGGCTGCCTTCGAAGGGTGGAACGACGCGGGGAGCGCCGCCACGACGGCGCTCACGCACCTGGCCGAGGTGTGGGGCGCCGAGAAGGTGACCGAGCTCGACCCGGAGGAGTTCCACGACTTCCAGGTCAACCGCCCGTACATCTCGTTGGACGACGACGGGAAACGCTCCATCACCTGGCCGACGACCACGATCTCGGTCGCGCAGGTGGGCGAGCGCAAGGTCGTGCTGGTGCACGGCGTCGAGCCGTCGATGCGCTGGCGCAAGTACTGCGAGGAGCTGCTGCGGGTCGCCGACGAGCTCGGGGTCCGCACCGTGATCACGCTCGGCGCGCTGCTGGCCGACGTGCCGCACACCCGGCCCATCCCCATGACCGCGACCTCGGACAGCGTGGGCCTGCAGTCGGTCCTCGACATCGAGGCCAACACGTACCAGGGCCCCACGGGCATCGTCGGGGTGCTGCAGCACGAGGCCGCCGAGCGCAACCTGCAGTCGGTGAGCCTGTGGGCGGCCGTGCCGCACTACGTGGCCAACCCGCCGTCGCCCAAGGCGACGCTCGCGATCCTCACCCGCGTGGAGGAGATCCTCGGCGAGACCGTCCCGATGGGCGAGCTGCCCGACGACGCCGCGGCCTGGCAGCACGGCGTGGACGAGCTGGCGTCGGAGGACTCCGAGATCTCCGAGTACGTGGCGCAGCTCGAGGAGGCCAAGGACACCGCCGAGCTGCCCGAGGCGTCGGGCGACGCCATCGCGCGCGAGTTCGAGCGCTACCTGCGGCGCCGGGACGGCGGCGGCAAGGACAGCGGTCCCGAGCGGCTCTGACGGAACCCGCCGGCGTCCGCCGGCACAAGCACAGAGGCCTGAGCCCCCGGTGGGGCTCAGGCCTCTGACGTGTTGTCCGGCGTGACCATCACGCGCTGCTGGAGATGGGCTCGATCCGCACTCCGGCGTCCGGCCCGTGGAAGCCCACCCATGTCTCGAGACACCTTGCGGCGTCCTCGACGCGGTCGTAGACCGGGGCGTACCCCGGTCCGTTACGTACCACTCGGTATCGCGTGCTGCACCGGGGCGTCGTGGTGACGGTGACCCGGGTCTCACCCGTGAAGTCTTCCTCGTACTCCGTCATGCTCCCCATCCTGCCCCGGGTTAAATGCAAACGGAAGCAGGGGCCAAAACTAACCCGGTAAGCGCTTGACGCGGTTCTGGCCTACCTCGCCGAAACCGGGTCCGAATCGGCTTCCCGAGGGGTCAGAGACGCACTCCGAGCAGGGCGTTCACCGTCCGGGCGATGATCCCGGGGGCGCCCTCCTCGTCGGCCGAGGTGTCCCGCGACGGGTCCAGGGAACGCTCGGCCCACGCGTCGACGGCGGCCAGCGCGGCCGGTGCGTCGAGGTCGTCGGCCAGGGCCGCGCGGACCGCCGCGAGGGTCTCCGCGGCCGCCGGACCACCGTTGCCCGAGACCGAGTCGCGCCACCGCACGAGCCGCGCCTCGCCCGCCGGCAGCGACGTCTCGTCCCACTCCCACTCGGTGCGGTAGTGGTGCGCCAGCAGGGCCAGGCGGATCGCCATCGGGTCGTGGCCGTCGTCGCGCAGCCGGGAGACGAGCACGAGGTTGCCGAGCGACTTGCTCATCTTCTCGCCCTGGTAGGCCACCAGGCCGGCGTGCACGTGCGTACGGGCACCGGCCGCCTCGCCGCCCTCGTCCGCCGGGCACAGCAGGCGCAGGTGCGACGTCGACATCTCGTGGTGCGGGAACAGCAGGTCCGACCCGCCGCCCTGCACGTCGAACCGCTCGCCGGCGGCCAGGCCGAGCCCGTCGCGCGCGATCACCGCGCACTCGATGTGCCAGCCCGGCCGGCCCGACCCGAGCGGGCCGCCGTCCCACGCCGGCTCGCCCGGACGCTCGCGCCGCCACAGCAGCGGGTCCAGCGGGTCCTTCTTGCCCTCGCGGTCCGGGTCGCCGCCGCGTTCGGCGAACGTGGCCAGAGCCTCGGCCCGGTCGAGGTGCGCGACGGCGCCGAAGCGCGCGTCGGCGGTGAGGTCGGCGTATACGTCGCCCAGCTCCGGCGCCGAACCGCCGGCGCCCGGCTCCAGCGGCACCCGGTAGGCCGCGCCCGACTCCAGCAGCGCCGCCACGGCGCGCGCGACGTCGGGGGCCGACTCGACGGCACCGGTCCACGTAGCGGGCGGGACCACGCCCAGCGCCGTCATGTCCTCGCGGAACAGGGCGATCTGGGAGGCCGCGAGCTCGCGCCAGTCCATGCCGGTAGCCGTAGCGCGCTCCAGCAGCGGGTCGTCGACGTCGGTCACGTTCGAGGCGTAGGTGACGTCCTTGCCCGCGTCGAGCCAGGCGCGCACCAGCAGGTCGAACGTCACGTAGGTGTTGGCGTGCCCGATGTGGGTGGCGTCGTACGGCGTGATGCCGCACGCGTACAGCCGTGCCTGCGGACCGGGCGCCGCCTCCACGAGCTCACCCGTCGACGAGTCGTGGACCCGCACCGGGGCGACGGCCTCAGGGGCGGGGAGCTGCGGGACTTGGGGTGTGGGCCAGGCGTGCACGCGACCAACGATAACCGCCGCCTGTGACACTCCCCGACCATGTCAGGGCGCCGGGCGGTGTGTTCTACGCGACGCCGCCGGTCGCGTCGATCGTGCCCGACATGAGCAGGTACACGACGACCCCGGCGAGCACGAACCGGTAGTACACGAACGGCTTGTAGGAGTAGTTGGCGATGATCTTCAGGAACCCGATGATCACCGCGTAGCCGACGCCGAACGCCACGACCGTCGCCAGGAGCGTGGCCCCCCAGCCGGGCGACCCCGCGGGCAGCGGCTCGCCGAGCGTCTTGACGAGCTGGTAGAAGCCCGAGCCGAGCACGGCCGGGATGGCCAGCAGGAACGAGTAGTCGGCGGCGGCCTTGCGCGTGAAGCCCATGGCCAGGCCGGCGGTGATGGTGCCGCCGGAGCGGGACACGCCCGGCACCAGGGCCAGCGCCTGGGCGAAGCCGAAGGTGATCGCGCTGCGCCCGGTCAGCGACGTCAGCTCGCGCTCGCGCCGGCCGAAGATGTCCGCCAGGAGGAGCAGCAGCGCGAAGAACGCGAGGGTGAACACCGTGATCCACAGGTTGCGCAGCGTGGTCTCGATGTAGTCCTGGAACAGCAGGCCCAGCAGCACGATCGGGACCGACCCGAAGATGATGTACCAGCCCATCGCGGCGTCCGGGTCGGCGATCACGCCGGGGCGGCCGTGCCGCACGTCGACGGAGCCGGGGCGCGGGCCCAGGCCGACGCGGGCGCGCCAGCCCTTGCCGTTGGCGCCCGTCAGGGCCCTGTACCAGGCGACGAGGATGACGCCGATCTTCTTGCGGTAGTAGATGATCACCGCGGCCTCGGTGCCGATCTGCGTGATGGCCGTGAAGGCCGCGCCAGGGTCGCTCGACCCGATCAGCTCACCGACGATCCGCAGGTGCGCCGACGAAGAGATCGGGAGGAACTCGGTCAGGCCCTGAACCAGGCCCAGAAGGATGGCTTCCCACGCAGTCACGGGCGGTGACACTACCCCAACGGCGCGCCTCCTGACGCACCCGTGTACGGCGCAGGTAGCCTGCCGCACATGGAACGACGCCGGGTGGGCAGGTCGGGCCTGCGGGTCTCGGAGCTCGGGCTCGGCACCATGACATGGGGCCGCGACACCGACGAGATCGACGCGGCCGAGCAGGTACGGGACTTCCTCGACGCCGGCGGCACCCTCGTCGACACGGCGGCGAGCTACGCCGACGGCGACTCGGAGCGGGTCATCGGCACGCTCCTGGGCGGCAAGGTGGCGCGCGGCGAGCTCGTGCTCGCCACCAAGGCCGGCATCCGCGCCGAGTCGCGGCCCGACGGCGGCCCCGGCCGCGTCGTGGACGCCTCTCGCGGCGCGCTGCTGGACAGCCTGGACGAGTCGCTGGTGCGCATGGGCACCGACCACGTGGACCTGTTCCTCGTGGCCTGCCCCGACCCCAACACGTCGCTGGAGGAGACCTGCAACGCGCTGCGGATCGCCGTGACCAGCGGCCGTGCCCGGTACGTGGGGCTGAGCAACCACCCCGGCTGGGCGACGGCGCGCGTGGCCACGCTGCTGGAGCCCGACGTCGGCCTGGCCGCCGTCGAGCTCGAGTACTCGCTGCTGCAGCGCGGCGTGGAGCGCGACGTCATCCCCGCCGCAGACGCCCTCGGGGCCGGGCTGCTCGCCTGGTCCCCGCTCGGGCGCGGCGTGCTCACCGGCAAGTACCGGCGCGCCATCCCCGGCGACTCCCGGGCCGCCGGGTCGCTGGCGGGCTTCGTGCAGCCGTACCTGGAGGGGCCGGCGTCCGCCGTCGTCGAGGCCGTGGCGACCGCCGCCGAGGGGCTGGGCCGCGCCGCCGGCGAGGTGGCGCTGGCCTGGCTCCTGGAGCGCGAGGGCATCGCGTCGGCGATCGTGGGCGCGCGGACGCCCACCCAGCTTCGGTCCTCGCTCACGGCGGCGACCCTCGAGCTGCCGTACGAGGTGCACGCCGCGCTCGACGACGTCTCCGCCCCCGACATCGGTTACCCGGAGCGCTGGTGACCGCCCGCCCGCCGGTGTCCTGGCCCGTGCCCGGTCAGCGCTGCTGCGCGGGCTGCGGCTCCTCCTCGGCCTCGTCCAGGTCGTCGTCGAAGTCGATGTCGTCGAGGTCCTCGTCCGACTCGTCGTCGTCGTCGTCGTCGTCCACCTCGTCGGCCAGGTAGAACGGAGTTACCTCGCCGAACACTGTCGCCAGGGAGTCCTCGTACACCTCGTAGGCATCGGCGAGCACGTCGTAGGCGTCGTCGACTGCGGGGTCGTCGTCACTCCGGCGAGTGGCGACCGCGTGGTGGTGGGCCTCGAGTGCGGCTACGAGGCGGTCGAGCGCGGCACGCGGTTCAACGGTCATGCCTTGAAGGTAGCGCCCCATGGGCCACAATGGGCAGACGAAAATTGTTGCTGTCACCGGTCTGCAACCAAACCGGCATAAACTGACCTCACCCGCGACCCGAGGACGGTGCATCAGATGGCGAGAGACGGCTCCGTGTTCCGCAAGAACAGTCAGTACGAGTACCGCGTCGTGACCTTCGAACCGGACACCACCGTGCCGGACGCCCGCAAGGCGCTCACCGACGAAGCCGAGTACGGCCGTTGGGAACTGGCACGGACCCTTCTCTACATCGGCGGCAGACGCAAGGTCTGGCTCCGCCGCAAGATCATCAAGGTCTCCTCGACCCTCTGACCCGCCGGGCCCGCCGGCTCTCCGCTGGCCGGCCTGCCTCCGCTGGTCGAGCCTGTCGAGACCGACAAGCTCGACCAGCGCACGTCAGCAGGTACCGAGCAGGCGGTCCAGCACGCGCGTGCCGAACTTGAGGGCCTCGGTCGGCACCCGCTCGTCGACGCCGTGGAACATGCCGGCGAAGTCGAGGTCGTTCGTCAGCTGCAGCGGCGCGAAGCCGTACCCGGTGATGCCCAGGCGGTGCAGCGACTTGTTGTCCGTGCCGCCGGACAGCGTGTAGGGCAGCACCTTGGCGCCCGGGTCCTCGGCGTCGATCGCGGCGACCATCGCGTCGACCAGCGACCCGCTGAACGGCACCTCCAGGGCGGTGTCCAGGTGGATCGGCTCGATCCGGACGTTCGGCCCGGCGAGCTCGCGCAGCGTGGCCATCCCGGCCTCCTCGTGGCCCGGCAGGAGGCGCACGTCCACGGTCGCCTCGGCCCGGCCGGGGATCACGTTGGCCTTGTAGCCGGACTCCAGCTGGGTCGGGTTGGACGTGTTGCGCACGGTGGCGCCCACGAACTTCGCGACGGGGCCGAGCGCGTCGACCAGGGCGTCGATCGTGGTCGGGTCCTCGTAGTCCACGGGCAGGCCCGTCAGGTCGCTCACGCCGCGCAGCAGGGCGTCGACCGTGGGCGTGACCGTGTACGGCCAGGCGTGCTGCCCGATCCGCGCGACGGCGGCGGCGAGCTCCGTGACCGCGTTCTCGCGGTTGACCTGCGAGCCGTGCCCGGCGCGGCCGTCGGCGATCAGGCGCAGCCAGGCGATGCCCTTCTCCGCCGTCTGCAGCAGGTAGGCACGCTTGCCGTCCACCTCGACCGAGTAGCCGCCCACCTCGGAGATCGCCTCGGTGGCGCCCTCGAACAGCTCGGGCCGGTTGTCCACGGCCCAGCGGGCGCCGTAGACGCCGCCCGCCTCCTCGTCGGCGAAGAACGCGACCACGACGTCGCGCGCGGGCTTGCGGCCCTCGCGCACCATCTGCCGCACGACCGCCAGGATCATGGCGTCCATGTCCTTCATGTCGACGGCGCCGCGGCCCCACAGGAGCCCGTCGGTGAGCTCGGCGCCGAACGGGTCCACGGTCCAGTCGTCCTTCGCGGCGGGCACCACGTCGAGGTGCCCGTGCAGCACCAGCGCGGGCCGGGTCCGGTCCTGCCCCTCCAGCCGGACGACGACGGAGGCGCGCCCCGGGCTGGACTCGAACAGCTCGGGCGCCAGGCCGACCTCGTGCAGCAGCTCCATGACGTACTCGGCAGCGGCACGCTCCCCCGGGCCCTCGTTGTCGCCGTAGTTCGAGGTGTCGATCCGGATCAGCTCCTGGCAGATCCGGATGACCTCGTCGGCGGCGGTGAGCACGGGCGCGGAAGTCGGAACAGTCTCAGTCACAGGGGCCACGGTAACCGGCCGGGCAGCCCGGCCGGTCAACCGTGGCCCCGCGTCTCACGACTCAGACGAGGCCGCGGCGCTCCAGCAGCGGCGTGATCTCGGCCGCCCGGCCGCGCAGGTCCGCGAACGAGGCCAGCGGGTCCTGCGACCCGCCGCGGGCGAGCAGCTTGCGCCGGAACGCCTCGCCGTTCTCCCGGGTCAGCCCGCCGTTCTCGGCGTACCACTGCACGGTGTCGGCGTCGAGCACCTCGGACCAGATGTACGAGTAGTACCCGGCCGAGTACCCGCCGCCGAAGATGTGGTTGAAGTAGGTGCTGCGGTACCGGGGCGGCACGGACGCGAAGTCCACGCCCGCGGCCGCGAGCGCCGCCGCCTCGAAGGGCAGCACGTCGTCGACGGAGGTCGGCACCTGGTCGGGCGTGAGCTGGTGCCAGGCCTGGTCGAGCAGCGCGGCGGCGAGGTACTCGGTGGTCGAGAAGCCCTCGCCCCAGACGCGGGAGGCCAGCATGGTCTCCACCCACTGGGCGGGCATGGGCTCGCCGGTGGCGTGGTGCAGCGCGAAGGACGTGAGGATCTTCGGCTCCCAGGACCACATCTCGTTGACCTGCGAGGGGTACTCGACGAAGTCGCGCGGCACGGAGGTGCCGGACTGCGACGGGTAGCGCACGTCGCTGAGCAGGCCGTGCAGGGCGTGCCCGAACTCGTGGAACAGGGTGGTCACCTCGTCCCACACGAGCAGCGTGGGCTCGCCGGCCGGCGGCTTGACGATGTTGAGGTTGTTGACGACGACGGGCCTCTCGCCCAGCAGGTCGCTCTGGACGACGAGGCTGTCCATCCAGGCGCCGCCGCGCTTGGACTCGCGGGTGTAGAAGTCCGCGAGGAACAGGCCCAGGCCCGTGCCCGGCTCGCCCGGCTCGACGGCGTCGAACACCTCGAAGACGCGGACGTCGGGGTGGTAGCCGGGCAGGTCGGGGCGCTCGACGAAGGAGAGACCGAACAGCAGGCCGGCGGCCTGGAAGACGCCGTCGTGCAGCACGCGCTCGAGCTCCAGGTACGGGCGCAGGGCGGCGTCGTCCAGGTCGAAGCGCTCCTTGCGCACGGCCTCGTTGAGGTAGGACCAGTCGGCGGCGGCCACGCCGTCCGCGGCCGGCGAGCCGCTCACCTTGGCGAGCTCGGCCGCCTCGCGCCGCGCGTTGGCGACGGCGGCGGGCGCGAGGCGCCCGAGCATCTCGTTGACGGCGGTCGTGGTGCCGGCGGTCGCGTCGGCGGCGATGTACGCGGCGTGGTGCTCGTAGCCGAGCAGCTGGGCGTGGTGGGCCCGCAGGCGCGCGAGCTCCAGGAGCACCTCGCGGGTGTCGTTCTCGCCGCCGGCGGCGCCGCGCGCCATCGAGGCGCTCTGCACGCGCTCGCGGGTGGCGGCGTCCTCCAGCGAGGCGAGCACGTTCTGGTGCGTGAAGAGCTGCATCTCCAGCAGCCAGCCGTCCTGGCCGCGCGCCTCGGCGGCGGCGCGGGCGCCGGCCTTGGCGTCGGCCGAGAGCCCGGCGAGCTCGGCCTCGTCGGTCACGAGCACGCTT
This sequence comes from Promicromonospora sp. NPDC057488, assembly GCF_042802395.1. NCBI lineage: Bacteria > Bacillati > Actinomycetota > Actinomycetes > Micrococcales > Promicromonosporaceae > Promicromonospora > Promicromonospora sp. NPDC057488. The sequence continues at coordinate 11,213 of NZ_JBHVEG010000045.1, read as the reverse complement.
GCCTCGTTGGCGCCGGCCAGCAGCTTGCGCCCGAAGCTCGCCTCCAGCGTCGTGATGCGCGCGTTGAGCTCGCGCAGCGTGTCCTGGTCCCCCGCGGACAGCGCGATGCCGGAGCGCTTGAACCGCGTCAGCTGCTTCTCGAGCAGGTAGGCGGTGTCGGGCTCGAGCACCAGGTCGCCGGCGGCCGCGGCGTCGGCCAGGGCCTTCGCGCGCGCGTGGAGGCGGGCGTCCATGTTGATCGCGTCCTGGTGGGCGGCGAACAGGGGCGCGAGCCGCTCCTGGACGTCCTCGAGCCCGGGGGTCGAGTCCGAGGGCAGCTGGTTGAAGTACGCGCGGGCGGCGCGGCCCAGGAGCTGGCCGGAGCGCTCCAGCGCCTCCAGCGTGTTCTCGACGGTGGCGGGCTCGGGGTTGGCGGCGATCGCCTCGACCTCGGCCCGGTGGGCCGCCATGCCGGCCAGGATCGCGGGCTCGTAGTGCTCCTCGCGGATCGCGGAGAAGTCGGGCAGGCCGTACGGAAGGGCGGACGGCGCGGCGAAGGGGCTGGCCGGGTCCAGCTCCGTGGGCACGGTGGTCTCATGGGTCGAGGTCATGGGGAACATCCTCGCCCATGGGCCGACGCGGGGCCGCACGCTTTCCGTGGGGTCGGCACGGCGGTCTAGGGTCGTGGGCGTGGAACCTCTCCGGCTCGTGGGCACCTGGGACTTCCGGCGGGAGATCCGGCACGCGGACGGCGCCGAGTACTCCGCCGACGGCGAGGCCCGGTTCTCGGTGGAGGACGACGGCCGCGTGCGCTGGGCGGAGCACGGCACCCTGCGCTGGGCCGCCGGCACGACGCCGGTCACCCGCACGCTGTTCGTCGTCCGGGAGCCGGTGCCCGGGGAGGCGCCGTCGGGCGACCGCGCGCCACGTTGGCGCGTGACCTTCGAGGACGGCCGCGACTTCCACCCCTGGACCGCCGGCGCCGTCGAGCACCTGTGCGGCCGGGACCTGTACCAGGGCGGCATCGAGGTCCCGGTGCGGCAGGCGCCGTCGTGGGAGCTGCGCTGGCACGTGACGGGCCCGGCGAAGGACTACCTGATGCACACCTGGTACACGGAGCGCTGAGCTCGGCAGTCCGCCCGAGCGCTCGGCAGTCGGCATCGAGATCGGCTCAGGCCTGAGCCGATCTCGATGCCAGCTGCCGAGTCCGCGGTGCGAACTGCCGACGCTCAGCCCGTCACGGCAGCACGTTCGGGTTGTCCGCGTGAGTGAGGGTCTCCCACGCTACGAACAGGTTGTTGGTGCCCGCCGGGCGGGTGGACTCCGTGAGGGCCTGGGTGTTGCTCATGGCGTGGCCCTGGCGGTTGTGCAGGGCGTTGAAACCGACCTCGGTCACCGGGCCCAGACCCAGGTTGAGCGATCCGCCGCAGAGCCAGGACGGCACGGCCGTGCCCCGCTGGTAGGTCGAGTGGAACCCGAGCGCGTGCCGCAGCCGCTCCCCCACCTGCGGGTACAGGTCGTCACCCTGGATCGCGGCGGTCTCGGCCACGTGCGAGATCGCCGAGATGCCGTAGCCGGTGTGCGTGAAGTCCCGGCAGGTCTCCTGCGACAGGCCGTTGACCAGCGTGCGCTGGTTGTGCCAGTACGAGAAGATCTGGTCCGGCGTGTCCCGGCCGGAGCCCGGCACGGTGCGCGGCACCGAGCCGTCGGAGGTCAGGTAGATGAACGCGGGTACCCGCACCAGGAACCGCTGCCGGGCCGAGGCGTAGGCGTTGCGGTCGTCGAGGAAGATCGAGATGCCGACGGCGGCCTCCATCATCGACAGCTCCCAGTTGCCGTTGCTGTTGGAGCCGTTGATCACCTCGGGCAGGTAGACGTTCCGCAGCATCGTCTCGAACCGGTCGACGTCGGCCGCCGCCCAGCCCGCGCCCGTGTACCGGATGATCTCCGCGGCGCGCGGCCACACCGAGCCGGCCCACGCCGTCTGCAGCGGCGCGTTGGAGTTGGTGTGGTCCCGGATCACCGGCGACCACGCGTTCATGATCGAGATCGCCTTGTTCGCGTACCGCGTGTCCCGGGTGATCGACCAGGCCAGGGCGTGGGTGTACGCCGCGATGGCGTCCTCGCGCTCGTCGGTGCACCCGTAGTTCGGGTTGGAGTACGACCCGCACTCGACCACCGCCCGCGGGTGCGGCGTGTAGGACAGCGACGCGTACCGGCTGCCCATCATCGAGTCGTAGGCGCTGCGCCAGGGCTGGGCGCCGGCCTGCACGCGGCCCCGGATGAAGTCGAGCTGCGGCGCGCTGACGTGCACGCCGGGGTGCGTGAACGTGGTCGGCACGTCGGCTGGGGCGGCGTCCGGCACGGCGTCCGGCGCGCCCGCCGTCTGCTGCCCGACGGCGGCGCGCGGCCCGGGTGCGGCGGCCGCGGTCCCGGCGGCCGCGGGCAGGACCAGCCCGACGGCCACGACGAGGGTGACCAGGGTGCGGGCGGACGCCCTGCTGCTGCGGATCCTCATCAGAAGCCTCCCGTGATGCGCGTGAACTCGAACCCGGGCTGGTCCCGGTTGACGGACCAGAACGCGAGGCGCGTCAGGCCGTTGTTGCGGGCGTAGTCGCGGATCTGCGTCCAGGCAGCGGTGGTGGTGACCTCGCCCTGGTCGGAGCTCCCGTTCATGCCGGAGATGCCCATGTGGGCGTACGCCTGGGCGTCGGTCCAGCCGTTGGCCGACTTGAGCTGGTTCTTCAGCCCCTCGGACGCGTTGACCGTGTCCTGCGCGATGTTCGAGGAGCCGAAGTTGAACGGCATGATCGTGTAGTTGTCGATCGGGACGCCGAGCTGCGCGGCCCGGTTGATCAGCCGGGTGCCCGCGCCCTCCGGGCCGCCGCGGCCGGTGCCGATGGTGACGGCGATCTTCACGTTCGGGTTGTTCTGCTTCACGATGATCAGGCCCTGGAGGATGCGGTCCTGCACCGTGTAGTTCTCGAACTCGTCGGAGTTCTCGATGTCGAAGTCCACGACGTTCGGCTGGTGCGCGTTGATGACCTGCTGCACGGCCCCGGCGTACGCGGCCGGCGTCGAGCAGTTGGGGCCGAGCTTGTTGCCGGACCAGCCGCCGAACGAGATCTGCACCTGGCCGCCCGCGGCCTTGATCGCGTTGATGGTCTGCTGGTCGACGCCGCCGGCGAGCGGGCGGCTGCCGTCCCACGCCGGGTTGCAGCCCCCGGACGAGAGGATGAACGCCATGGTGAAGGCCTTCACGCCCGTCTGGCTCATGACCGACGTGGCGCTCGGCGGGTTGCCCCAGCCCAGGTAGAGGTAGGGCGCACCCGGCATCTTCGCCGGGTTCGGCTCGGGGTTGCCGCCGCCGGACGGGAGCGTCCAGCGCTGGTTGGCACCCGCGAAACAGTCCCAGGTCTGCAGCGGCGTGCCGTCCGCGGAGCTCGGTCCCGTCGCGTCCAGGCACTTGCCCAGGGCGCGGAGCGTGCCGTCCGCGCCGGCGGTCCAGCGCTGCGCGGCGCTGCCGTTGCAGTCCCAGAGCTGGACGCGGGCGCCGTTCGCGGTGCTCGCGTCCGCAATGTCGAGGCACTTGCCGAGCGCCCGGACCGTGCCGTCGGTGCGCACGTCCCAGCTCTGGGCGTTCGTGCCGTTGCAGCCGTAGAGCTGGATCTGCGTCCCGTTCGCCGAGCCGGCCGCCGCGACGTCGACGCACTTGCCGCCGTAGCCCGTGATGGCGCCCGTGGCCGCCTGCGCGGGCAGCGCACCGCCGCCGAGCGTGAGCACCGTGGTGAGCGCCAGGGTCAGTGTCGCGAGGCCGCCGAGGACACGGCGCCTTAGACGTGCTTGCATGGTCGTCCTCCTCAAACTTTCAAGCCTGTAAGTGAGGAGAACGTACGACTTCTTTGACACCCGCAACATTGGGGCTTACCCGTACAGGCACCACACAGGTTCGCCGGCCCCGACGACGTCGAACAGCCGCCGGACGACGAAGGGCACCGGCTCGCGGGGTGCGAACCGGTGCCCGACGGCGGGGTGGCGAGGTCAGAACCCCGCGGTGATCCGCGTGAACTCGAGGTCCTGCTGGGCGATGCCGCTGCAGTTGGACGTCACGCCGCCGCCCTCGCAGCCGCGGTCGCGGTTCACGGCCCAGTACGCGAACCGGGTCAGCCCGTTGGAGCTCGCCCAGTCCCGGATCTCCGTCCACTGCGCCGGCGTGGTGGTCTCGCCGACGTCGGACAGCCCGTTCATGCCCGAGATCCCGGAGTACGAGTAGGCCTCGGCGTCGGACCAGCCGTGCGCGGCCGCGAGCTGGTCCTTCAGTCCCTTGGCGGCGTTGATCGTGTCGGCCACCATGTCGGAGCCGCCGAAGTCGAACGTCATGATCGTGTAGTTGTCGATCGGCGTCCCCAGCTCGGCGGCGCGCGTGATGAGGCGCGAGCCCGCCCCGCCCGGGCCGGTCGTCGTGGTCGGGATCGTCACGACGGCCTTCACGCCGGGGTTGTTCTCCTTGACGATCGCGATCCCCTGCAGGATCCGGTCCTGGACGGCGTAGTCCTCGTACTCGTCGGTGTTCTCGATGTCGAAGTCCACGACGTCAGGCCCGTGTGCGTCGATGACCTGCTGCACCGCGCCGGCGAACGCCTCCGGGCTGGAGCAGTTCGGGCCCAGCTTGTTGCCCGAGTAGCCGCCGAAGGAGATCTGCACCTGGCCGCCCGCGGCCTTGATCGCGTCGATCGTCTGCTCGTCGGTGCCGCCGGTCAGCGGACGCTGCCCGTCCCACGCGGGCGTGCAGCCGCCGGACGACAGCATGAACGCCATGGTGAACGCCGAGACCCCGGTCTCGCTCATCACCGAGGTGGCGCTCTGCGGGTCGCCCCAGCCCAGGTACAGGTAGGGCGCGCCGGGCATCTTCTCCGCCAGGGCCTGCGGCTCCGCCGTCGCGCCGGTCCGCGAGCCGGCGATCTCCATCGCGCCGGCGCCGACCATGCCGCTGCCGGCCAGGACCATCGCGGTCACGGCGCCGAGCAGTGCGAGGCGCCTCGGGTTGGTCTTCATCGTCGTCTCCCGAAGATGTCGGTCGGATAAGTAAAGAGACCGTACAACCGGGGTGAAAAATGGCGCATCAGGGTAATCACGTACGTCTCAGGCACGGACGTGAGTCAGGTTGCCCGCCGCGTCCAGCCGGATCTCGGCGTCCAGGCCGAGCCGCTCCAGGAACGCCGAGTCGTGGCTCACCACCAGCAGCGCGCCCCGGTACGCGGACAGCGCGTCGACGAGCTGGTCGGTGCTCGCGATGTCGAGGTTGTTCGTCGGCTCGTCCAGCACCAGGAGCTGCGCCGGCGGGTCGGCCAGCAGCAGCCGCGCCAGCGCCACCCGGAAGCGCTCGCCGCCCGACAGCGTCGCCACCGGCCGGTCCACCGCAGCGCCGCGCACCAGGAACCGCGCCAGCAGGTTGCGCAGCTCCCCCGGCGCCACGTGCGGCGCGCCCTCGCGCACCGCGTCCAGCACCGACGACGCGTCGGGCAGCACGTCGACCCGCTGCGGCAGGTACGCCGCGCGCTCGGTCAGCAGCTCGCCCGTGGCGACGGCCCGCTCGCCGTCCACCTCGCCGTCCACCAAGCCATCCGCGCCCGAGAGCAGGCGCTCCAGGAGTGTCGTCTTGCCGACGCCGTTCGGGCCCGTCAGCGCGATCCGCTCCGGACCCTGGACCACCACCTCCCGGCCGTCCGCGCCCCGCAGCACCGCCAGCCGGCGCCCGGCCGGCACGCCCGGGTCGGGCAGGTGCACCGAGATCCGGTCGTCGTCCCGCACCGCGCGCTCGGCCAGGTCGACGGCGGCGCGAGCGGCGTCCACCTTGTCGTCCAGCATCCCGCGCCGCGACCCTGCCGACTTCTCCGCGCTGTTGCGCCGGTCGTTGATCACGGCCTTGACGTACTTGCTGTTCGCGGCGTCCTTGCGGCCCTTGCGCTCGCTGTGCGCGATCCGCTCCTCCGCCTCGATCCGCTGCCGCTTCTCGCGGCGCAATGTCTGCTCGGCCGCGCGCAGCGTCTGCGCGGCGGCCTCCTGCTGCACCTCGAGCCACGCCCGGTACTCAGAGTACGGGCCGCCGAACGTCGTCAGGGACCCGGCGCGCAGCTCCGCCGTGTCGTCCATCAGCTCCAGCAGCGCCAGGTCGTGCGAGACGACGACGAGCGCGCCCCGCCAGCCCTTGACCAGCTCGTACAGCCGCTCGCGGGCGTCGCCGTCGAGGTTGTTGGTCGGTTCGTCGAGCAGCGCGACGGCGGCTCTCCCGCTGGACTGGCGCAGCCGGACGCCGGTGATCGCGGTCAGCATGGTCTCGCCGCCGGACAGGGTGGCGACCGAGCGGTCGAGGCCGGTCGGCAGGCCGGTCGCCGACAGCAGCGCGACGGCCCGCTCCTCGACGTCCCAGTCGTCGCCGACGACGTCGAAGTGCGCCTCGGCGACGTCGCCCGAGTCGATGGCGCGCAGGGCCTGGACGACGGGCGTGATGCCGAGCAGGTCGGCGACCGTCGCGTGCACGTCGAGCGTGATCCGCTGGGGCAGATAGTCGGCGGTGCCGCTCAGCGCCACGCGGCCCGACGTGGGCGGCAGCAGGCCGGCGACGACGCGCAGCAGCGTGGACTTACCGGCTCCGTTGAGGCCGGTCAGGCCGGTGCGGCCGCGGCCGAAGGCGCCGGAGACGTGATCGAGCGCGACGGCGCCGTCGGGCCAGGCAAAGGTGACGTCGTGCAGCACGACAGAAGGGTTGGACAACACAGCAAGGACTCCCGGGAGGTGGCATGGTGCCGACGCCCGGTGCCCTCGCAGGAGGGCAGGCGTCAGCGCGAGGTGGTCTCGTACCGGGAGATGCCTGTCATCACAGTCCTTGTCAGTCGCTCCCTCACACGCGCGGCACACCCGCAGGAGCGGACACAGCCTGACATGGGACGACGCCGGGGCGCAACGTGAATCACGGCACCTCGCCGCGAGCCACGCGCGCCCCGGCACCGTCACCGTCCGGTGAGCACGGCCCCGCGGATCCGCTCGCTGCGCAGGAACAGGCCGGCCCAGATACCCACGGCGAAGACGACGGGCGTGAGCGTGTGCGCGAGGGCGTCCTCCAGGCGGATGTGCGCGGCCACGGCGCCGCCCAGGTAGGCGGTCAGGAGCAGGGCGCCGAGGAACGCCGTCCAGGGCACCACGTAGAGCAGCACCGCGACGCCCTGCAGCACGCCGATCAGAAGGACCGCCGAGGCCGGGTAGCCGATGGCCTCGAACATGCCCACCGACCGGTCGGACTCGGTGAGCTGGCCGTACGCGCCCTGGGCGAGCTGTGCCGCCACGACCAGCGTGACGACCCAGCCGAGCACGGGGGCCGCCCGCCGGAGGACCGGCTCGGCGGCGCGGAGGTGGGTGCGGGCGGGGGCGCGTGTGCGACTGGGGGCTTCGGTGCGGGTGGGGCCGGAAGCATCGAGGGACATGGCGTGGTCTCCGTTTCGTGCGACGACGGCGGCGCGGGTCCCGGAAACGTACGGCGCGGCCCCGCCGGAGAACACGGGGTTAACCGTTTAACAGGGGCGCCGGGGCGCGGGCCTCAGGGCTCCGGTGCCGTGAGGTACCGCTGCACGGTGGGCCCCAGCCAGGCGACGACGTCCGCCCTGGTCAGGTCCGCGGCGGGACCGAACCGCAGTACGTACCGCACCAGCGCCATGCCGAGCACCTGCGAGGCGACGAGGGCGGCGCGGCGCGCCGCGTCCTCGCGCGTCGCGACGAACCGGTGCGCGAGCGGCAGGATCTGGCCGGCGAACACGTCGCGCATCCGCGCGGCCCCGGCCTCGTTCGTCACCCCCACGCGCAGCAGGGTCTGCAGCACGCTGTCGTGCTCCCAGAGGTCGAGGAAGTGCCCCACCACCACCGCCCCGACGTCGTCCACGGGGATCTCGGCCAGGTCCGGGAGCACCAGCTCGACGTCGATGACAGCCGCGAACAGGCCCTCCTTGGAGCCGTAGTAGCGCATCACCATCGACGGGTCGATGCCCGCGTCCTGTGCGATGGCGCGCACCGTGGCGCGCTCGTAGCCGTCGGCCGCGAAGCGCTCCCGGGCCGCCGTCAGGATCGCCGCGCGGGTGGCGTCGGACCGGCGGCGCGGTGCATCGGTCTCCGTCATGCCAACAACTGTAGGCCAACATCCGTTGACCTTGGCCCGACGGGTCGGCTACTTTGGTCAACAAGCGTTGGCAAACACGCGTTGACAATGCCGCCGGACAGGTGCCGTCGGACGAGCACAGGAGGACACCATGGACACGGACGTCATCGTCGTCGGAGCCGGGCCCACCGGCCTGCTGCTCGCCGGGGACCTCGCCACCGCCGGCGCACGTGTGCTGGTGCTGGAGAAGCGGCCGGCGGCGCTGAGCAACCTGACCCGCGCCTTCGCCGTGCACGCCCGCAGCCTGGAGACCCTCGACGCGCGCGGCCTGGCGGACGAGCTCCTGACCACCGGGCAGCCGGTCGGGAGCCTGCGGATCTTCCGGCGCCTCACCGTCGACCTGGCCGACCTGCCGTCCCGGTTCACGTACGTGCTGGTCACGCCCCAGTACGAGGTGGAGCGGCTGCTGCGCCGCCGGGCCGAGGAGGCGGGCGCCGTGTTCCGGTACGACACGCAGGTCAGCGGCCTCGCCCAGGACGCCGACGGCGTCACGGTCACGATCGCCGACGGCTCGACCCTGGACGCCCGGTACCTCGTGGGCACCGACGGCGCGCGGTCCACGGTGCGCGCCGCCGTCGGCATCCCGTTCCCGGGCCAGGCCGTGATCCGCTCGATGGTGCTGGCCGATGTGCGGCTGGCCCGGCAGCCGGCCGACCTGCTCACGGTCGCCGCCGCGAACGACTCGCTCGGGTTCCTCGTCCCGTTCGGGGACGGCTGGTACCGCTTCATCGGCTGGCACGGCAACCGCGACGTGAGCGAGGACGAGCCCGTCGACCTCGACGAGGTGCGCGCCATCGCGCGCGCCACGCTGCACGACGACTTCGGCATGAGCGAGGCGCGCTTCCTGTCCCGCTTCCACGCCGACGAGCGGCAGGCCCCCACCTACCGCGCCGGCCGGGTCTTCCTCGCCGGCGACGCCGCGCACGTGCACAGCCCCGCGGGCGGCCTGGGCATGAACACCGGCATGCAGGACGCCGCCAACCTCGGCTGGAAGCTCGCCGCCGCGCTCCGGCTGCCCGACGACGCGGCCGGCGCGGTGCTGGACAGCTACGACGCCGAGCGGCACCCCGTGGGGCGTCAGGTGCTGCGCACCAGCGGCGGGATCCTGCGGGTCGGGACTCTGCCGGGACCGTTCGTCGCGGCGGTGCGGAGCGGCGTCGTCGGCCTGGTGTCGCGGGTGGGGCCTGTGCGGCGCCGGGCGGCGCTCACCGTGTCCGCGCTGGGCGTCGCCTACCCGCGCCCGCGCGGGGCGCACCCGCTGGTCGGCACCCGGGCGCGGGACCTCCCGCTGGAGGGCGGCACACGGCTGGCGGAGGCGCTCCGCGCGGGCCGGTTCGTGCTGGTGGCGCCGGCCGGGGCGCCGACACCGGACCTGCCGGCCGCGCTCGGCGAGGTGGACCCCGCCGAGCGCCTCGTGACCCGCCGGACCGACGGGGGCGCGACCGCCCTGCTGGTGCGGCCCGACGGATACGTGGCCGACGCGGCCGCGGGTGCGTGACCCGCGGCCCCGCCGTGCCGTGGCCGGCTACTCGTAGCTGTAGCTGGAGGTGGTCTCGCTGAAGAAGCCCTCCCGGAACTCCGGGATGCTGAACAGGATGACGAGCCCGACCACCGCGAGGAGGGTCAGGCCGATCGTGACCCAGCCCGTGATGAGCCCGGCCAGGCCCATGCCGCCGTTGTCCGCGAGGCCCTCCTTCTGCGCCTTGCGGCTCAGGTGCCCGGTGATGACGGCCGGGATGGCGGCGAGGAACCCGACCGCGCAGCTGAACAGCATGATGACGCTCAGGATGCCGAGCACGAGGGACCAGATGCCCAGGGCGTTCTTCTCGGGCGGGGCGACGTAGCCGTAGGCCGCGCCGTACTGGTAGGGCTGGCCGGGATACGGCTGGGCCGGGTAGGGCTGTCCCGGGTAGGGCTGGGCCCCGTATGGCTGCCCCTGTGGGTCGGGCTGCCCGTAGGGGCTGGGCGGTACCGGCTGCTCAGACGCCGGCTCCGGCCGGGCGCCCCGGTCGGCGGGCTGCTCGGGCGGGTCGTAGGGCGACTTCCACTCGTCGGGCTGGGTCATGCTTCCACCTTCCACCAGGTACGCGGGACGCCGCGGGCCGCACGCGGCCGGGCCGTGCTCGTGCGCGGGCCGCCGCTCACGACTGGGACACGGAGAACGCGGCGCCGAGCAGCCCGAAGAACAGGAAGAGGATCCACACGACCACCCCGAGGCCGAAGAGGCCCACGTTGACCCAGCCGAGGACCAGCCCCGCCGTCGCCGAGCCGGGGTTGTTCGCGAGGCCCTCGCGGACCGCCTTGCGGCTCGCGTTCCCGGTGAAGATCGCGACGATGCCCAGCACGAGGGGGCACATGATCCAGCTCAGGATGCCCGTCACCAGCGACCAGACGCCCAGGTCGTTCTTGGGCGGCGCGGGCGCGTAGCCGTACTGGTACTGGGGCTGGTACGGCTGGACCTGGCCGGTGGGGTACTGCCCGGAGGCGTACTGGCCCGACGGGTACTGCGCGGGCTGACCGGGGACGTACTGGCCCGAGGCGTACTGGCCGGACGGGTACTCGGCCGGCTGGCCCGAGGCGTACTGCTCCGGGTGAGCCGCTGCGTCCTGGACCGGCGGGACCGGCGGACCCGGCAGGTGCTGCACGGGGTGGCCGTACGCCGGCGCGGCGGGCGGCGTCGGCGTGGCGGGCGGCGTCGGCGTGGCGGGCGGCGTCGGCGTGGCGGGCGGCGTCGGGGACGCGGCCCCGTAGGGCGACGTCGGCTGCTCGGCCGTCGGCTGCTCGGACGCCGGTTGTGCGGACGCCGGCTGCTCCGCCGTCGGCTGGTCGGGCGCCGGCTGGTCCTGCGGGCCGGTCGCGGCGGGCCCGTCGTCGGGCTGGGTCATCGTGCTGCCTTCCGTGGTTCAGCCGCGCCAGGTGGCGCGGGCGGGTGGGAGCGCGATGACGAGCCCCAGCCGGAGCGACTGATCGAGCATCAGCACCACGACGATGCCGTAGGTGGCGACGCTGCCGATGGTCTGGGCCGCGA
>NZ_JBHVEG010000044.1:0-39758 GCF_042802395.1 Promicromonospora sp. NPDC057488 | reverse complement strand
GGGGGTCGGCACAGCCCTGTGCCGACCTCGATGCCAACTGCCGACCCGGTAAGGGATGTGCCGACCTGGGGCCAAGTGCCGACCTGCTGACCAAGTGCCGGCCCGGGGCCAAGTGCCGACTTGGGGCCACGTCGGCGCGCGTCGTCCCCTTTGAGGCCTAAGTTTCTTCGCTTTGAGCCAGTCCAAAGCGGAGAAACTTAGGCCTCGAAGGAGAGGGTCAGCCACGACTGGGCCCAGCCAGGTCCGGGCCAGCCGACCGACCGGCCCCGCCGGGCTTCCCCGTCAGAGCTTTGTGCCTCCCCGTCAGAGCTTGGTGATGGCCGTGTACTTCAGCGCGATGCGCTTCGTGCCGTTGGTGCCGAAGTCGATCTTGACCACGGCGTTGGCCTCGACGTCCACGACCGTGCCCAGCCCGTACGAGTCGTGCGTGACGCGGTCGCCGATCTCCAGGTTCGGGATGTCCTTCTGCACGTTGAGACCGCCGAACCCGCCCTTGGCGCCCGCCTTCTTCTGCGGCGAGAACGGGTTGGCCTGCCCGCTGCCCGACGACGCCGTCGTCGTGCTGGTGCGCACGGGACCCGACCGGCCAGAGGACCAGCTCGACCCGGAGCCCGAACCCGAGCCGCGGCCGCCGGAACCGTAGCCGCCCGAGCCGTACCCGCCGCTCCAGCCGCCGCGCCCCGAGCGGATCGCCGCCGTGGACGACTCGCGGCGCCGCCAGTCCCACAGCTCCTCGGGGACCTCCTGGAGGAACCGGCTCTCGGGGAACTCGTTGGCCATGCCGAACGCCGCGCGCACGGACGACCGCGTGATGTACAGCCGCTCCCGCGCGCGGGTGATGCCCACGTAGGCGAGCCGGCGCTCCTCGGCGAGCTCCGTGTCGTCGTGCAGCGAGCGCATGTGGGGGAACGTGCCGTCCTCCATGCCCGTGAGGAAGACGACCGGGAACTCCAGGCCCTTGGCGGTGTGCAGGGTCATGAGCGTGACGACGCCCTGGTTCTCCTTGGGCGCCTCCTCCGCGGCGCCGTCGGCGACGTCCTCGTCGGGGATCTGGTCGCTGTCCGCGACCAGCGACACCCGCTCCAGGAAGTCGGCGAGCGAGCCCTCCGGGTCGGTCTCGCCGAAGTCGACGGCGACGGCGTGCAGCTCGGCCAGGTTCTCGACGCGGCCCTCGTCCTGCGGGTCCTCGCTGGCGCGCAGCTCCGCGAGGTAGCCGGTCTTGTCGAGCACGGCGCCGAGCACCACGGCGGGCGCCGCGCCGTCGTCGACCAGGCCGCGCAGCTCGCGCATCAGGTCGCGGAAGGCGAGCAGGGGCTTGAGCGAGCGGTTGGTCATGCCCGGGATCTCGTCGGCGCGCTCCAGGGCGGCGCCGAACGACGTGCGCTCGCGCTCGGCGAACGACGCCACCAGCGACTCCGCCCGGTCACCGAGCCCGCGCTTGGGCACGTTGAGGATGCGGCGCAGGTTCACGTCGTCGTCCTCGTTGGCCAGCGCGCGCAGGTAGGCGACGGCGTCCTTGACCTCGCGGCGCTCGTAGAAGCGGGTGCCGCCGACCACCTTGTAGGGCAGGCCGACGCGGACCAGCACCTCCTCCAGCGCACGCGACTGCGCGTTGGTGCGGTAGAAGATCGCGACGTCGCCGGGCCGCACGCCCTCGGCGTCGCCCAGCTTGTCGATCTCGTCGGCGACGAACCGGGCCTCCTGGTGCTCGTCGTCCGCGACGTAGCCCACGATCTTGGCCCCGGCTCCCGAGTCGGTCCACAGGCGCTTGGGCGTGCGGCCGGCGTTGCGGGAGATCACCGCGTTGGCGGCGCTCAGGATGTTCTGCGTGGAGCGGTAGTTCTGCTCCAGCAGGATCGTCGTGGCGTCCGGGTAGTCCTTCTCGAACTCCAGGATGTTGCGGATCGTGGCGCCGCGGAACGCGTAGATGGACTGGTCCGAGTCGCCCACTACGGTCAGCTCGGCCGGGTCCAGCCCGGAGTCGTCGTCCGCCCCCACCCCCGCCAGCTCCCGGACCAGGGTGTACTGCGCGTGGTTGGTGTCCTGGTACTCGTCCACCATGATGTGCCGGAACCGGCGGCGGTAGTGCTCCGCGACGTTGGGGAACGCCTGGAGCAGGTTCACCGTGGTCATGATGATGTCGTCGAAGTCCAGGGCGTTCGCCTGGGCCAGGCGCGCCTGGTAGCGGGTGTAGACGTCGGCCAGCACCTGGTCGAACTTGGGCACGGCGGTGTTGCGCTCGTCGGCCGACTGCCCGCCCCACGGCCGCCGGATGCCGCCCGACGACGCCGCGGCGGCCTCGGTCTGCGCCTCCTGCTCCGCGTACGCCATGGCCTGCCGGGCGTAGGTCTCGGGGTCGACCAGCTCGTTCTTCAGGTCGCTGATCTTGTTCGACAGCCCGCGCGCCGGGTACTTCTTGGGGTCCAGGTTGAGCTCGCGCGTGACCAGCGTGATGAGGCGCTGGCTGTCCGCGGCGTCGTAGATGCTGAAGCTCGACTTGAGCCCGAGCGTCGTGGCCTCCCGGCGCAGGATGCGCACGCACGCCGAGTGGAACGTGGACACCCACATGCGGTTCGCGGCGGGGCCCACCAGGCCCTCGACGCGCTCGCGCATCTCGGCCGCCGCCTTGTTGGTGAACGTGATCGCGAGGATCTCGCCCGCGCGCGCCCGGCCCGTGGCCAGCAGGTAGGCGATACGGTGCGTGAGCACGCGCGTCTTGCCCGAACCGGCGCCCGCCACGATGAGCAGCTGCCCGCCCTCGTGCACGACGGCGGCGCGCTGCTCGGGGTTGAGCCCGTCCAGCAGCTCGTCCGGGTTCAGGTGCGCGTAGGCCCCGCCGGCGCGCGGCGCCTCGGACTCGTGCGGCAGGCCCGCGAGCCACTCCGGCTCGGCCGGTACGGCGGCCTCGCCGGGGTCGCCGTCGCCCCCGCCGTCGTCCCACCGCGGCGCGGTGCGCGGCAGGCGCGCCCCGTCGCCCGGCGGGGCGGGGTCGAGGCCGGGCAGGGAGAGGCTGTCGAAGAGGGAAGTCATCGCCCCTAAGCCTAGGCGGGCTCACCGACACTGCCGACGGCCGGCGTGGTATCCGCCGTCACAGACCCGGGCGCCACCCGGTCGAGTGGGTGACGGTGCCGTTCGTCGGATCAGCAAGGAGTCGCCGCCATGAGGTTCGCACGCGGGTCGAACGGCCTGCCCAGAGGGCTGCGAGGCCTGCCCCGGCCCGTCGCGGCGGTGGTCGGCGGGGGCGGCGTGTACGGGGCCACGCAGGTCGGCGTCGGCTACGCGCTGGAGCAGCACGGGTTCGTGCCGGACCTGATCGTGGGCACGTCCGTGGGCGCGTTCAACGGGGCGGTGGCCGCCGCGCACCCCGGCACCGCCGCGCGGTCGCTGGCCCTGACCTGGACGGGGCTGCGCCGCCGGGAGGTCTTCCCGTTCGGCCTGCGGTCCTTCCGGGCCGGCCTGTTCGCCGACGCCGGCCTGCGCCGGCTCATCCGGCGGGCGGGCCTGCCGGCCCGGATCGAGGACCTGCCGGTCCCCTTCGTCGCGGTCGCCACGGACCTGGTGACCGGCGAGCCGGTGCTGCTGGACCACGGCGACCTGGAGTCCGCCCTGCTGGCGAGCGCCGCGATCCCCGGCGTCCTGCCCCCGGTGGAGCGGGACGGCCGGATCCTGGTCGACGGCGGCGCCGTCGCGCACGTCCCGGTGCTCGCCGCCCGGCAGGCCGGGGCCGCGAGCGTGGTGGTCGTGGTGACGGGCCGGGAGGCCCTGCCGCTGCGCACCACCGCACCGCCGCGGCGGGCCGAGGCCGTCGCCGCGCGGGCCGGGCTGCTGATGATGCACCAGCAGATCGAGCGCGACCTGCGCGAGGTGTCGCGGGAGATCCCGACCGTGGTTCTGCCCACCGGGGTGGTGGCCTGGCCCGCGCTGTGGGACTTCAGCCACTCCCGCCGGCTGATCGACGCCGCGCTGCTCTCGGCGAGCCGGTTCCTCGACGAGCTGGTCGTGACCGGCCCCGGCCTGTACCGGCGCGAGCCGGTCGCGGCGGCGCCCGGTGCCACGACCGGACCACGGACCGGACCACGGACCGGAGCCCGGACCGGGGCCCGGCGATGAGCAGCGTCGCGTTCCTGAACATCGGCATGCACGGGTACGTCAACCCGACGCTGCCGGTCGTGGCCGAGCTGGTCCGCCGCGGGCACACGGTGAGCTACCACACGACCCCGGCGTTCGCGGCGCAGGTCGAGGCCGCGGGCGCCCGGGTGCACCTGTACCCCGGCGGCGACCTGCCCCTGCCGGACCCGCCGATCCCGCTCGCGATGATGGCGGGCCTCGCGCACGCCGCCGTCGACCTGCTGCCCGCCGTGCTCACGGACCTCCGCGCCGACCCGCCGGACCTGGTGGTGCACGGCGCGGCCTGCCCGTGGGGCGCCGTCGCCGCGCGGGAGCTCGGGGTGCCCGCGGCCGCGACGTTCACGACGTTCGCGTTCAACCGGGAGGTCCCCAGCCCCGGCCGGCCCCGCGACCTCCTGGCCGCCGCCGCGGCCCATCCCGCCATCGCCCGGAGCTACGCGCGGTCCCGCTGGGCGCTGCACCGCCGCTACGCGACCGACGGGCTGCCCGTGACCGACCTGATGGACGCGCGCGAGCCGCTCAACCTGGTCTTCACGTCCCGCTCGTTCCAGCCGGGCGCCGACGCGTTCGACCCGTCCTTCCGGTTCGTCGGGGCGAGCGTCGGCTCCCGCCTGCCCGACGCCGCGTTCGCGGCCGACCGGCTCACCGGCCCAGTGCTGTACGCGTCGCTGGGCACCGTGTTCGACGCCGGCCCCCGGCTGCTGCGCACGTTCGCCACCGCGCTGGCTCCGCTGGGCGGCACCGTGGTGGTCTCCACCGGGCACACGGACCCCGCCGACCTGGGGACGCTCCCGGCCAACGTGCTCGCCCGCCGTTCGGTGCCGCAGCTCCAGGTGCTGGCGCAGGCCGCGCTCTTCGTCACCCACGGCGGCATGAACAGCGTCAACGAGGCGATGCTGGCCGGCGTGCCCACGCTCGTGGTGCCGCAGGGCGCCGACCAGCCGCTCGTGGCGCGGCGGGTGGTCGAGCTGGGCGCGGGCCTCGCGCTCGGCACCGCGGACGCGACCGCCGGGACCGTGTCCGCCCTGGCCCGGCGGCTGCTCGACGAGCCCCGCTTCCGCGCGGCGGCAGCGGTGCAGCGGGCCGCGCAGCAGGACGCCGGCGGCGCGCCGCGGGCCGCGGACGAGCTCGAGCGGTACCTCGCCCGCGCGGCGGGGGGCACGTCCACCGGCCCCGGACGGGAGGGATGAGCGTGCCGACCGCCGTCGTCGTGCTGCTGGTGCTCGCCGGGCTGTCCGAGAGCGCCGGGCGGGTGCTCCCCCTGGTGGCCCGCCGGCCCCGGCTCTCGCCCCGGTTCCTCGTCCTGCTCATGACGACGGGAACCGTGGTCGAGGGGACGGTCGTCGCCCTGTGGCCGCTGACCGCCTGGACCCTCGCAGAGCTGGTGCGCGGCCCGCTCCCCGGGCCCGCCCTGTCCTGGACGCCCGCCCTGGTCGCGCCCATGCTGCTCGCCGCGGTCCTCGCGTTCCCGCTGCTCGGCCCGGCGCTGCACCTGCTGCTCGTCGTCGGCGTCGGGGCCGGCCTGGCCGGACCGCTGGCCACCGCGTCCGGGCTGGGCTGGTGGGCCGCCGCCGCGTGCGTCGCCGGGGCCGGGCTGGGGCTCGCCGGCGCCGTCGAGGTGGTGCGGCGCGTGACCGCCCGGCTCATGGCCGGTGCCCGGGAGGTGCCGGCATGAGCGAGCTGCTCCCCCTGCTCCTGGTGCTCGCGATCGGCCCGTTCCTGCTCGCCGAGGGCCTGCTCGCCCGCTACGAGCTGATGGTCTGGACGATGGGCTGGCGAGCCCAGGCCCCGGTGCTGCCCGCGAACGTGCCCTACGCCCGGGGCGCCGAGCCGGACCGCCCGCCGGACGCCTACCTGGTCTACCTCGACGGCATCGGCAAGCGCCGGTTCACCGACACGCGCGACGGCGGCCAGCTCGTCCAGGCGATCATCAAGGACGCCCCCGAGCTGCGGGTCCTGGGCCAGGTGCAGCCCTACTCCCCGCTGGCCGACCCGCTGGTGGGCCGGCCGGTGTGGGACTGGCTCCGGCGGCACGTCGGCATCACCCTGTTCCTGCACAACGTGATGCAGATCTTCGTGGCGGCCGACCGGCGCTACCGGCCGCTGTACAACCGCGCCGTGGGCGGCCACGTCGCCGAGCAGCTCCGGCTGGCCGGGTACGAGCCCGGCAGCGGCATCCCGGTGGTGCTGCTCGGCTACAGCGGCGGCGCCCAGGTGGCGCTCGGGGCGGTCGAGGAGCTGTTCACCCAGCTGCGCGCCCCGGTCTGGCCGATCACCCTGGGCGGGTTCCACAACGGCGCCAACGACCTCACGCACGCGACCGGCGTGCACCGGCTGACGAGCTCGAACGACTGGATCGAGCGGGTCAGCACCTGGCTGTTCCCGGAGCGCTGGCGGCTGCTGCGCCGCAGCCCATGGAACCGGGCCCTCGCGGCCGGGAAGGTGAGCGTGCACCGGCTAGACCCGGTGACCCACATCGGTCCGCTGAGCTACATCAGCCCGACGGCGCGGTTCGACGACGGCCGCAGCTACCTGGACCGCACCACCGACACCGTCGTCGGGATCATCCGCCAGGAGGTCCGGGCGGCCCGGTGAAAGCACCGGATGAAATACCGCGACGGTTTACCGCGGCACCTTTTCACCCATTCATGAATGGTCGCCGGATATCAAGTGGGGAACGGGGTGATTCCCGGGTGATGTCTCGCGGGGCGGATATCACCCGCACGCCCGGGTGAATCCCCGTTCTCACCCGCTCCCCGGCTTTCTGGGTCGTGCGGTCGGGGCAACACTTTCCTCATGCATTCCGACGCCCCACATGTTCTGGTGATCATCCAGAACCTGCCGTTCCGGATCGACCGCAGGGTCAGGTCCGAGTGCCGCGCCCTGACGGACGCCGGCTACCGCGTGAGCGTCGTCTGCCCGCAGGAGAACGACGACGAGCCGGCCCGGTTCCAGGTCGACGGGACGACCGTGTACTCCTACCCGCCGCCGCCCGAGTCGCGCGGCGTCCTGGGGTACGTGCGCGAGTTCGTGGTCTGCTGGTGGCGCACGGCGCGGGCCGCGGCGCGGGTGCACCGCGACGCGCCGTTCCAGGTGATCCAGGCCTGCAACCCGCCGGACACGTACTGGCTGCTCGCGCTGCTGTGGCGGCTGCGCCGCGGGGTGCGCTTCGTCTACGACCAGCACGACCTGTGCCCCGAGGTGTACGTGGCCAAGTTCGGCCGGCGCGACCTCCTGTACAAGGCCCTGCTCCTGCTGGAGCGCGCGACGTACCGCACCGCGGACCACGTGATCTCCACGAACGGCTCCTACCGGCAGATCGCGCTGGAGCGCGGGAACGTCGACCTGAGCCGCAGCTCGGTGGTGCTGAGCACGCCCGACGCCGACCTGATGCGCCGCGGCGACCCCGAGCCGGGGGCCCGTGACCTGGGCAAGTACCTCGTCTGCTACGTGGGGATCATGGGCTCGCAGGACGGCGTCGACCGGCTGCTGGCGGCGATCGAGCACGTGGTGAAGGTACGCGGGCGCACCGACGTGCGGTTCGCGCTGCTCGGCTTCGGGGACGCCCTGGAGGAGCTGCGCGCGGACTGCACGCGCCGCGGGCTGGACCTCTGGGTGCACTTCACCGGGCGGGTGGACCACGCCGCCATCGGGCGGTGGCTGTCGAGCGCCGACCTGGGCGTCACGCCCGACCCGCCCAGCGAGTTCAACGACCGCTCCACCATGAACAAGACGCTGGAGTACATGGCGCACGAGCTGCCCGTCGTGGCGACGGACCTGACCGAGACCCGGCGCAGCGCGGGCGACGCGGCGCGGTACGTCGCCGGGAGCGACCCGGCGCCGTTCGGCGACGCGATCCTCGAGATCCTCGACGACCCGGACCGCGCCCGCGCCATGGGCCTGGCCGGCCGCGCCCGGATCGAGGGCGAGCTCGCCTGGTCCCGCCAGGCAGAGACGTACGTGCGGGTGTTCGACGGCCTGACCGGCCGCTCCCGCGCATTGTCCGAAGAGCGTGGCTGAATGCCGTTCACGGCATTCTGAGCGGCCGCGCCCGCATTCATCTTTCACCCTTGGGTGAAACCCCGCTCCGGGTGAGAAAAGGCTTGCCAGGGGTGAATTCGAAAGGCACCGGCCGGTTCGCCTCCACGCCGGGACGTACATTGATCGGAGCCAGGATGACAACACTCCAGGCCGATCCGAGCTGATACCGGAAGAAGGCAGCATGGACCAGAAAATCTTGCGGGCGGCCGTGGTGGGCGCCGGCTACTGGGGACCCAACCTGGCTCGCAACTTCGCGGCGTCCGACCGCTGGGAGCTGGCGGCGGTCTGCGACCTCGACGCGGACCGGGCGGCCCGCGTGGCCCGCGCCAACGGCCGGGTCGACGTCGAGACGTCGCTCGACGCGCTGCTGGAGCGGGACGACGTCGACGCCGTGGCCATCGCCACCCCGGCCCGGACGCACCACGCGATCGCGCTGGCGGCGCTACGAGCGGGCAAGCACGTCGTCGTCGAGAAGCCGATCGCCGACCGAGCGGCGGCCGCCGGCGAGATGGTCGCCGAGGCGCGGTCCCGCGGGCTGGTGCTGATGACCGACCACACCTACTGCTACACGCCGGCGGTCCGCAAGATCCGCGAGCTGGTGGCGGGCGGCGACCTGGGCGACATCCTCTACATCGACTCGGTGCGGATCAACCTCGGGCTGGTCCAGCCGGACGTGGACGTGTTCTGGGACCTGGCGCCGCACGACCTGTCGGTCCTCGACTTCATCCTGCCCGACGGCCTGCAGCCCGAGTCGGTGGCCGCGCACGGCGCCGACCCGATCGGCGCGGGCAAGTCCTGCGTGGGCTACCTGGTGCTGCCGCTGCCCGGCGGCGCGGTGGCCAGCGTGCACGTGAACTGGCTCAGCCCCACCAAGGTGCGGCGGATGACGATCGGCGGATCGCGCCGCACGCTCGTGTGGGACGACCTGAACCCGCAGCAGCGGATCAGCGTCTACGACCGGGGCGTGGACCTGGAGACCCAGGCGTTCGACAGCCTGGAGCGCCGGGCCGCGACCATCTCGTACCGCCTGGGCGACACCTGGTCGCCCGCCCTGGAGGAGCGCGAGGCGCTCGGCTCCATGGTGGGTGAGCTCGCCGCCGCGATCCACGGCGAGCGCCCGGCCCTGACCGACGGCGCGGCGGGCCTGCGCGTGCTCGACGTGCTGGAGGCGGCGGACCGCAGCCTCGCCGCGGGCGGCGACGTCTCCCCCGTCGGGACCGGCGCACGCACGCCGGTGCTCGCGGGCGAGCCAGCCGGGAACGGTGCGGCATGAGCGGGCTGAACGGGGCGCGCGTCCTGGTCACGGGCGGCGCGGGGTTCATCGGCAGCCATCTGGTGGACGAGCTGGTCCGCCGGGGCGCGGCGTCGGTCACCGTGGTGGACAACCTGGTCAACGGGCGGCGCGAGAACCTCGCGCACCACATCGCCGACGCCGCGGCGGACGAGGCCACCGTGCGCCTCGTCGCCGACGACATCCGCAGCGAGGCCGCGCTCGCGCTGGTCGACGACGCGGACGTCGTCTTCCACCTGGCCTGCCTGGGGGTGCGGCACAGCCTGCACGACCCGCGCGAGAACCACGAGGTCAACGCGACCGCCACGCTGGAGCTGCTCGAACGGGCGCGCGCGGCGGGCGTGCGGCGGTTCGTGCACGTCAGCTCCAGCGAGGTGTTCGGCACCGCGCAGTACGCGCCGATGAACGAGGAGCACCCCACCTGGCCGGAGACGGTCTACGGCGGGTCCAAGCTGGCCGGGGAGGCGTACGCGCGCGCCGCGTACCGCACGCACGGCATGCCGGTGGTCGTGGTCCGGCCGTTCAACACCTTCGGACCGCGGAGCCACTTCGAGGGCGACAGCGGCGAGGTGCTGCCGCGCACCATCGTGCGGGCCCTGTGCGGCCTGCCCGGGTTCGTCTACGGCGACGGCGAGCAGACGCGCGACTTCCTGCACGTCAGCGACACCGCGCGCGCCCTGGCCGAGATCGCGGAGTGCGACGCCGCGATCGGCCGCACGGTCAACGTGGGCTCGGGCGCCGAGGTGACCATCAACGAGCTCGTCGAGACGGTCGCCCGGCTCGCCGGCCGGCCCGACCTCGAGCCCGTGCGGCTGGAGGCGCGTCCCGGCGACGTGCGCCGCCTGCTGGTGGACAACACCCTGGTGCGGGAGCTGACCGGGTTCGCGCCGCGCACCGGCTTCGAGCAGGGCGTCGCCGACCTGGTCGACTGGTTCCGCACCCGGCCCGAGAGCCCGGAGGAGATGCTGAGCCGCATCGAGGACCGCAACTGGGTCGCGCCCGAGCCCGCCCCCGCGGGGGTGACCTCGTGACCGCCGTCCAGGAGGGCCTCCAGCGGGTCGACGTCATGAAGCCGTGGCTCGGCGCCGAGGAGGTCGCCGCGGTCACCGAGGTGATCGAGTCGGGCTGGGTGGCCCAGGGCCCCCGCGTCGCCGCGTTCGAGGCGGCCTTCGCGGAGGCGATGGGCGCCCGCGCCGCGGTGGCGACGTCGAGCTGCACGACGGCGCTGCACCTCGCCCTGGTCGTGGCGGGCGTCGCCGCCGGGGACGACGTCGTGGTGCCGTCCTTCTCGTTCGTCGCCACGGCGAACGCGCCCACGTACGTGGGTGCGCGCCCCGTGTTCGCCGACGTGGACGCCGCCACCGGCAACCTGACGGCCGAGACGGTGGCCGCGGCGCTCACCCCCGCGACCCGCGCGGTCATCGCGGTCGACCAGGCCGGCGTGCCGGTCGACCTGGCCGCGATCCGCGAGGTGTGCGACCCGCTGGGCATCGTGGTGATCGAGGACGCCGCCTGCGGCGCGGGCTCGACCTACCGCGACCGCCCGGTCGGGGCGGGCGCCGAGATCGCCGCGTGGTCGTTCCACCCGCGCAAGATCCTCACCACCGGCGAGGGCGGCATGATCACCACCAGCCGCCCGGAGTGGGCCACCCGCGCCCGCCGCCTGCGCGAGCACGCCATGAGCGTCTCGGCGGCGGACCGGCACGCCTCGCTCGTGTCGCCGCCGGAGGAGTACGACGAGGTCGGGTTCAACTTCCGGATGACCGACCTGCAGGCCGCCGTCGGCCTGGTGCAGCTCGGCCGCCTGCCCGCGATCGTGGCCCGGCGGCGGGAGATCGCCGCCCGCTACCGCGCGGCGCTGGCGGACGTGACCGGCCTGCGCCTGGTCGAGGACCCGGCCTACGGCACCGGCAACGTGCAGTCGCTGTGGGTGGAGGTGCTGCCGGGCTACCGGCTGGACCGGGAGGGGCTGCTCACGGCGCTGGCCTCGGCGAGCATCTCCGCGCGGCGCGGCATCATGGCCGCGCACCGGCAGCCCGCGCACGCCGCCCGGACCCACGTGCCGCTGCCCGTGACCGAGCGGCTCACGGACAGCACGCTGATCCTGCCCCTGTTCCACCAGATGTCGGACGCCGACCTCGACCGCGTGGTCCAGGTGCTCCGCGGGTACGGGGGGCAGTGACGTGGCGGCGAGCTGGGGCGGGCCGCTGCTGCTGGTCGGGGCGAGCGGGCTGGCCCGCGAGGTGCTTCCCGTGGCCGCCGAGGCCGGGCACGACGTGCTCGGCGTCCTCGACGACCGCCACGCCGACCTGCCGCCCACGATCGGCGGCGCCCCGGTGCTGGGGCCGGTGACCTCGGCCGCGGAGCACCCCGGCGCGCGCCTGCTGCTGTGCGTGGGCCCGAGCCGGACCCGCGGCGCGGTGCACGAGCGCCTGGGCGCCGGCGTCGCCTACGGGCGCGTGGTGGACCCGTCGGTGCGCAACCCGGCCGGGTGCCCGGTCGGCGAGGGGTCGATCCTGCTGGCCGGTGTGACGATCACCGCGGACGCGACCGTCGGCGCGCACGTCGTCGCCATGCCGAACGTGACGATCACGCACGACTGCGTGGTCGAGGACCTCGCGACGCTGGCCGCGGGGGTCTCCCTCGGCGGGGGCGTCCGCGTGGGCCGCGCGGCCTACCTCGGCATGAACGCGGCGGTGCACCCCGGCGTCCGGATCGGCGCGGGCGCCGTGGTGGGCATGGGCGCCGTGGTGCTGTCCGACGTGCCCGACGGCGAGACGTGGGCGGGCGTGCCGGCCCGCCGCCTCGCCCGCCAGGAGGTGGCGTCATGACGACGTTCCGCGGCCCCGTGCCCCTGCGCACCCGTCCGCTCGTCTCCGTGGTGGTGCCGCACTACAACTACGGGCAGTACCTGCCCGTGTCCGTGGGCTCCGTGCTCGCCCAGGACGGCGTGGACGTCGAGGTCATCGTGGTCGACGACACCTCGACGGACGGCAGCATCGCCGTCGCGCGCAAGATCGCCGCGTCGGACCCCCGGATCACGCTGGTCGAGCACGAGCAGAACATGCGGCACATCCGCACCTACAACGACGGGCTGGGCCGGGCGAGCGGCGACTACGTGGTGCTGCTGTCGGCCGACGACGCCCTCGCCCCGGGCGCGCTGGCCCGCGCCGTCGCCCTCATGGAGCACGACCGGGACGTCTCGCTGGTCTACGGCCGGGTGGACGACTTCAGCGGCCTGCCGCCCGCGTTCACGCCGGCGCGGACCTGGTGGACCGTGTGGGACGGCGAGGAGTGGGTGGGCCACATGGCCCGCCGCGGCCGGAACATCCCGACCAACCCCGAGGTCGTCATGCGCCGGTCCGTCTACGACGCGATCGGCGGGTACGAGGCCGCGCTGCCGCAGGCCGCGGACATGTACATGTGGCTCCAGGCCGCCGCGCGCGGCCGGATCGGCCGGGTCAACGGGCCGGTCCAGGCCTACTACCGGCAGCACGACTCGAACATGCACAACGTCCAGTTCGGCGGGAACCTCGACAACTGGCGCTCCGTGCTGGAGACGTTCGACCTGTTCTTCCGCGAGGACGGGCACCTGCTGCGCCGCCCGGACCGGCTGCGGGCCCGGGCCGACGCCGCCGTCGCACGCGAGGTGGTGCTCGCCTCGACGCTGCTGCCCGCCGGGCCCGAGGGCGCGGAGCACCGCGCGCAGCTGCTGGAGCTGGCGCGCGCGGCCGACCCCGCCGTCGTCCGCTCGCTGACCTGGCGCTGGGCCGGCCTGGCCGGCCGCGCCGCGCACCGCTCCCGCCTGGGCGTGGAGACCGTCGAGTCGCTGCGCTGGAAGGTCCGCGGCCAGCTGCTGACGAGGTTCGGCACATGAGCGCAGGCACCCTGAGCGGCCGGGTCGGCCGCGCCCTGCGCTGGAGCACCACGGGCACCGTCGTGGTGCGGCTGGGCAACCTCGGGCTCGGCATCGTCATCGCCCGCATCGTGTCGCCGGAGGAGTTCGGCCTGTACGCGATCGCCCTGACGGTGCAGAGCGTCGTGATGGCCCTGGCCGACCTGGGCCTCAGCGCCGACCTCGTGCGCAGCCCGGACTTCGAGCGGCGCACCGGCCCGGTCGCGGTGCTCGGCCTGGTCACCGGCGGCACCCTGACCCTGCTCACGGCGCTGTCCGCGCCCGCGCTCGCCTCCGCGATGGGCGGCCCCGGCGCGGCCGGGCCCATCGCGATCCTGGCCGCGACGTTCCTGCTGGCGGGCGTGGGCGTCGTGCCGTTCGCCACGCTGCAGCGACAGCTCGACCAGCGGGGGCTGTTCCGCTCCAACGCCGTCGACTTCGGCGTCGGCGCCGTGGTGACGCTCGTGCTCGCCGCCCTCGGCTACGGCCTCGTCGGGCTCGCGGTGGGCCGGGTCGCCGGACAGGCGTGCGGCGTCGCCACGCAGTTCTGGCTCACCCGGGCCCGGCTGCGGTTCTCGTGGGACCGGACCGTGGTCCGCTCCGTGCTCGCGTTCGGTCTGCCCGTCGCGGCCGCCAACCTGCTGTCCTGGGTGCTGCTGTCGGTCGACCGCGTGGTGCTCGGCAACCTGGCCGGCGCCGTGGAGCTCGGGTTCTACGTGCTGGCCGCGAACATCTCGACGTGGCCCATGACGCTCGTCGGTCAGGCGTTGCGGTCGGTCACGCTGCCCGCGTTCTCGCAGGTCCGCGAGCGCGCGCGGGCCGCGCTCGTGCCGCTGCTGGGGCCCGTCTGGTGGGCCGTCGCCGCGGCGGCCGCGATGCTCGCCGCGCTGGCCCACCCCGTCGTCGTGCTCGTCTACGGCGCGCGCTGGGAGCCGGCCGCGCAGATCCTGGTGCCGCTCGCCGTGGTGGGCGCGGTGCGTGTGGTCTCCGACGTGCTGGCCGGGTACCTGTACGCGCTGGGCCGCTCGCGCGGGGTGCTCGCGGTGCAGGTGGCGTGGCTCGTCGCGCTGGTCCCCGCCACCGTCGCGGGCGCCCGCCTGGGCGGGAGCATGGGCGTCGCCACCGCGCAGGCCGCCGTCGCCGTCGGCGTGCTGGTGCCCGCCTACCTGGTGCTGCTGCGCCGCTCCCGCGACGAGGTCGCGGCCCTCGCCCGGGCCCTCGCGGTCCCGGGCCTCGCCGCTGTGGCCGCCGTCGCCGCGGGCATGGCGGCCGCGGACCGCGTCGAGAACGCGCTGCTCGGCGGCCTGCTCGCCGGGGCCGTCACCTTCGTGCTGTACGTCGCCACCACGTTCGCGTGGGTGCGGCCGCGCTGGCGCGCCGCCCGCACGGCCCTCGACGGGCCGGAGGAGGACCAGACCCGTGAGGAGGCTCCGGCCGAGGCCGGGGCTCCGATCACCCTGCCCGTGCCCCGGCTCGACCCACCGGAGCCCGCGGTGGCGCACGCCGTCCCGGCCGCCCGACCGAGAGGAACCACCCCATGACCGAGACCCTGACCACGGCCTCCCCCGTGCCCGCGCCGGAGCCCGTGCCGTTCCTCGACCTGGGCGCGCAGACCGCCGAGGTCGAGGCCGACGTCCGCGAGCGCTGGGACGAGATCCTGCGCACCTCCGGTTTTGTGCTCGGGCCGGACGTCGAGCGGTTCGAGCGCGAGTTCGCCGCCTACTGCCGGTCGCGGCACGCCGTGGGGGTCGGCAACGGCACCGACGCGCTGGAGATCGGCCTGCGGGCGGCGGGGATCGGCCGGGGCGACGAGGTGATCGTCCCGGCGAACACGTTCTTCGCGACGGCGGAGGCGGTGCTGCGCTGCGGCGCCCTGCTGGTGCCCGCCGACGTCGACGACGACTTCCTGCTGGACCCCGAGGACGTCGCCGGGCGGCTGTCGGCGCGCACGCGCGCGGTGATCGGCGTGCACCTGTACGGGCAGATGGCGCCCGTGGCCCAGCTGCGCGACCTGGTGGGCCCCGACGTCCTGGTCGTCGAGGACGCCGCCCAGGCACAGGGCGCGAGCCGGGACGGGCTGCGCTCCGGCGGCGCGGGCGACGTGGCCGCGACCAGCTTCTACCCGGGCAAGAACCTGGGTGCGTTCGGCGACGCCGGCGCGGTCATGACGTCGTCGGACGACGTCGCCGAGCGGGCGCGCCGGCTGCGCAACCACGGCGGCGTCAACCGGTACGAGCACCTGGAGATCGGCGCGAACTCGCGGCTCGACTCCCTGCAGGCGGCCGTGCTGTCCGCGAAGCTGACCCGCCTGGACGCGTGGAACCTGCAGCGGTCCGAGGCCGCGGCCCGGTACGGGGCCCTGCTGGCCGAGGCGTTCCGGGACGTCCCGGAGGTCGTGGCGCCGCGGGAGCTGCCGGGCGCCGCGCACGTGTGGCACCTGTACGTGGTGCGGGTGCCGGACCGGCCCGCGGTGTCGGCGGCGCTGACGGCGGCCGGGATCGGGCACGGCATCCACTACCCGGCCCCGGTGCACCTGCTGCCGGCGACGGCGCACCTGGGCTTCCGGCCCGGCACCGCGCCGCGGGCCGAGGCGCACGCCGACCAGATCCTCTCGCTGCCGATGTTCCCGGGTATCACCGCGGCCCAGCAGGAGCGCGTGGTGGCCACGCTGCGCGACGCCGTCACGGGGCGGGGTCCGCGATGAGCGGCGGGCCGCTGGACCGCGCGGCCGGCGCGTGGCGCGCGTGGGTCGACCGCGACACGGTGGGCGGCGGCGCGGGCGCGCGGGTGGTCCGGACCCTCGGGTCCTGGGTCGCCTCGCCCCTGGCGCCCCGCTCGTTCCGCCGCCGCCCGGCCACGGCCCCGCAGCTGCGCCCCCGGGTCTCCGTGGTCGTGCCCTGCTACAACTACGGCCGGTTCCTGCCGCAGACGATCGGCAGCCTGGTGCGCCAGGAGGGGGTCGACGTCGAGGTGATCGTCGTGGACGACACGTCGACCGACGACAGCCTCGCCGTCGCGCGCGCCCTGGCGGCCGAGCACCCGGGCGTGACGGTGCTGGCCAACGAGCAGAACCTGGGCCAGGTCGGGTCGTTCAACCGCGGCTGGGAGCACAGCACGGGCCAGTACGTGGTGCGGCTGGACGCCGACGACATGCTGCCGCCCGGCGCGCTCGCCCGGGCCACGGCCCTGCTGGAGCAGCACCCGGAGGTGGGCCTGGTCTACGGGCACCCGCAGCACTTCGAGGACGGCACGCCGCCCGTACCGGCGCTCGGCGAGCTGTCCTGGACGGTCTGGGACGGCCGCGCGTGGCTGGCCGAGCGGTGCCGCACGGGCGTCAGCTGCATCACCTCCCCCGAGGTGGTCATGCGCTCCGACCTGCTCAAGGACGTGGGCCCGCTGGACCCGCGGCTGCGGTTCACCATGGACGTCGAGATGTGGCTGCGGCTGGCCGCCGTGGCCGACGTCGGCTACGTGGGCGGCGCCGACCAGGCGCTGCACCGCGAGCACGCGGGCAGCCTGAGCGTGAACGAGGGGTCCGGCGCGCTGCTGGACCTGCGCGCCCGCGTGGACGCCTACGACCGGCTGTTCGCCAACGTGGGCGACCGGATCGCCGGCGCCCACGGCCTGCGCGACCGGGCCCGGTCCGCGCTCGCCCAGGACGCCCTGCGGTACGCGGCGGCGGCCGCCGACCGCGCCGAGTCGCCAGCGCCGTACCTGGACCTCTCGACCGAGGTCTGGCCGGCCTCCCGGCAGTGGCGCTCGACGGCGCGCGTGGTCGCGCGGGCGGAGCGCGCCGGGCGGACGGGCCGGGCCGGGTACGGCGCCGTCGTCCGCCGGATCGCCCGCCGCGGGCGGGTCGAGCTGATGTACCTGCGCTGGGCGACGTCCGGCCTGTGACCACGCCTGTGACCGGGCCCGCGACCAAGAGGGAGAACTGCCGATGAACCGGCTGACCAAGGCCACCGCGAAGCTCCGCCGCCTGCGCCGCGTGGGCGCCCGCGGGCTGGCCCAGCGCGCCGCCGCCCGCGCCTACCGGAGCACCGACGCGGCCTCGCTCGGCTTCCAGCTCGACCCGGCGGACATCGTCGGCGACGTGCCGCACGTGCTGCCGACCCCCGACCCGGTGCTCGGCAGCCGGCCCCTGACCGTGGGCTGGGTGACGTCGCCGCCCGCCGCGGGCTCCGGCGGCCACACCACGCTGTTCCGCATGGTGGAGGGCCTGGAGGCGCGGGGTCACAAGTGCGTCGTGTTCCTCTACGACCGGCACGGCCTGGACATCGTCCAGCGCACCGCCGAGCTGCGGCAGGGCTGGCCCGGGGTGCGCGCCGAGGTGCGCGACGCCCGCGCGGGCATCAGCGGCATGGACGCGGTCGTGGCGTCGTCCTGGGAGTCCGCGCACGTGATCGTGTCCCGGGGCCTGCGCCCCGTCCACCGCCTGTACTTCATCCAGGACTACGAGCCCTACTTCTACCCGCGCGGGTCGGAGTACGAGCTGGCGGCCATGACCTACCGGTTCCCGTTCCGGCGCATCGCGCTGGGCGACATGGTGGGCGGCTGCCTCACGTCCGAGCTGGGCCAGGACAGCGACGTGGTGCCGTTCGGCTGCGACACCGACACCTACCACCTGCCCGACGTCGAGCGGCCGCGGTCCGGCGTGGTGCTGTACGCCAAGCCGGACGTCGGCCGCCGCGGCTACCTGCTGGCCCGGCTCGCCCTGGAGCGGTTCCACCGCGCGCACCCGGAGCAGGAGATCCA
Organism: Promicromonospora sp. NPDC057488; assembly: GCF_042802395.1. NCBI lineage: Bacteria > Bacillati > Actinomycetota > Actinomycetes > Micrococcales > Promicromonosporaceae > Promicromonospora > Promicromonospora sp. NPDC057488. The sequence goes on along the minus strand of NZ_JBHVEG010000044.1, from coordinate 21,648 downwards.
CGTGTACGGCTCGCGCCCCGCGGACCTGACGTTCCCCGTCACGTTCCACGGCCGCCTCACGCCCGCGGAGCTGAACGACCTGTACGGGCGCGTGGTGGCGGGCCTGGCGATGTCGTTCACCAACATCTCGCTGGTCGCCGAGGAGATGCTGGCCGCCGGCGTCGTGCCCGTCGTCAACGACTCGCCGCTGGCGCGGGCCGACCTGCCCAACCCCTACGTGGGCTGGGCCGAGCCGACAGCGGCCGGCATCGCGGCACAGCTCACCGCCGCCGTCGAGCGGCCGGACGCCGGCGCGTACGCCGCCAAGGCCGCGGCCAGCGTCCTCGGCCGGTCCTGGGCGCCGGCGCAGGACGCGGTGGCCCGCATCGTGGAGGCCGAGGTCCGTGGCGCGGCGCACGGCTGAGCCGGGCGTGCACGGCGCACGGCCCGCCTCAGTGCGCGACGGGCTGCGGGGGGCGCGCCTCGGCGGGCGCGACGTCGTCCTCGGGCGCGGCCCCGTCCTCGGGGACGGCCTCGCCCTCGGGGACGGCCTCACCTTCGGAGGCGACCTCGGCGGCCGCCTCCCTGGCGCGCCGGCGGGCCCGCGTCTCGAGCACCGCGATGAGGGCGAACGTGGCCGACGCGCCGAGCACCGCCGTCATGCCGGCCGCCCGGATGCGCGAGCCCTGCACGTGGTGCACGACCGTGGACTCCGGGGCGGTGGTCACCGTGATGGTGTTGACGGGCGCCACCCCGGCGTCGCTCTGCAGCCGCGCCAGCTCGTGCTCGATCTGCCGGATGATCTCGTCCTGCCGCGCGGTGGTCTCCTCGGCGGTGGCCGACACGACCTCGACGTACAGCACCTGCTGGGCGAAGTTGGGGGCCCACTGGCCGCCGGTGTCCGGCAGGCGGACCGACCAGCCGTCCCGTGTGCCCTCGCCGATCAGGGTCGCGTCCGGGGAGGCGTACTTGGTCACCGCGGCCGGGCCGGACACGGCCTTGGCCACCACGCCCGCCGTGATGATCAGGTCCTCCGAGGTCGTGCGCAGCGCGTTCGGGTAGGCCTTGCTGGTGGGGGCGAGGAAGACGACCTGCGTCCGGCTCCAGTACACGCCGTCGTCCAGCGTGGTGGTGTACACGAGCCCGAGGCTGACGGCGGCACCCGCCAGCAGGACGGGCCAGCGCCGCACCGCCGCACGTATCAGGTCCCACAAGGTCATGGATTCTCCGCAATTTCTCGGAGCGGGCGAAATTCGCGCCGGAGTTCCACGACCCGTTCCTTTGCCCGCCCTCGGCACGATACCTTTGCTGAGCGCGGCGTGATACGCCCGGAAAGGGTGAACAAATGTCATTCCTCGACGTGATAGCGGCCTTGGGCCGCCGGTGGATCGTCACGGTGATCGGCCTGCTGGCCACCGCCGGGCTGGTCTACGGCGCGAGCACCATCGAGCCGCCGGTCTACACCGCCCGGGCGCTGGTCCTGCTGGTCCCGTCCGAGCAGGTGGTGGGCCAGGGCGGCAACCCGTTCCTGGCGCTCGGCGGCCTCGACCTGCCCGCGCGCGTGGTGGTCGCCTACTACGAGAGCGACGCCGCCAAGGCGAAGTTCAGCTCCGGCTCGGACGACGCCGAGTACGTGGTGGCCATCGAGGAGGCCACCCGCGGCCCGGTCATCTCCGTCGACGTCACGGACTCGACGCCGGAGGCGACGCTCGCGACGCTCGAGGAGATCACCGCTTCGATCCCCGTGGAGCTGCGCCGCCTCCAGGAGGAGGTCGACGCGCCCAAGAACGCCATCGTCTCGACGCTGGACCTGACCAAGGACGAGCAGGCCGAGGCCGACAACAGCGGCACCGTGCGGATGATCATCGCCGCCGCCGGCCTCGGGCTGGTGGCCACCGTGGTCGGCGCCGTGGCGACCGACGGGCTGTTCCGCAGCCGGGCGCGCGGCCGCAAGCAGGGCGGCACGCCGGACGTGGCGCCGGCCGACCCGCCGTCGGCGGAGCCGGACGCCGCCGGCCCGGGGGCCGCGAAGCCCGCGCAGCAGAGCGCGCCCGCGGCCGGGGACAAGCCGCCGACGGTGCGGCTGCCCGCCGTGCGGCCGCCGTCGGTGCAGCCGGGGGTCGGCCGGCCCGCGGACGAGCGGGCGCTCCCGTCCTGGCACAACCCCCCGCGCGAGTCGCGGGACAAGCGCCGGGACGACGCGGCCGCGCGGGCGGCCGCGGAGAGCCGGTGACCCAGCCCCGGCCTGCCGCCGAACGGCGGCACGCCTCGCCGCCCCGGCCGCTGCCGACGTTCCGGCCGCTGCCGGCGTTCCGGCGCGTGCTGCGGTTCGACGTCGTCACCTGGCTGTCGCTCTACCTGCTCCTGCTGTTCGCGGTGCCCTCCAAGCTGGTGATCGGCCCGCTCGGCAGCGCCGGGGCGCCGTCGATGGTGCTCGGCCTGGCGAGCCTGCTGCTGTGGGTGCTCATCGGCGTCGGGGCGGCCCGGCCGGCGCTGAGCGGCCCCCGGCTGATCCGGGTCGCGCTCGCCCTGTTCCTGTTCAGCGTCGGGGTCACGTACGTGCTCGCGATGTCGCGGCCCGTCGTGTCGAACGAGATGAGCCCCGCGGACGTCGCGATCCTGGCGCTGCTCGCCTGGTCGGGCACGCTCCTGCTGGCGCACGACGGCATCGTCTCGGCCGGGCGGCGCGACGTGCTCGTGTGGCGGCTGGCCCTCGCGGGCGGCGCGCTGGCGGTGCTCGGGCTGGCGCAGTTCGCGCTCGGCGAGCTGTTCGTGGACCGGCTCGCCCTGCCCGGCCTGACCCTCACCTCGCCGTACGAGCTCGGCGAGCGCAACGGCCTGATCCGCCCGCAGGGCACCGCCACCCACCCCATCGAGTACGGGGTGCTGATCACCATGCTGCTGCCGCTCGCGCTGCACGTCGGGTTCGAGCACACCGAGCGCCGGCCCCTGCTGCGGTGGGCGCCCGCGGCGGCGGCGCTGGCCCTGGTGCCCGCGAGCGGGTCCCGGTCCGCCTACGTGGGCGCCGGCGTCGGCCTGGTGATCCTGCTGCTGGGCTGGAAGGGCGCGCGCCGCCGCGTCATGCTCGGCGTCACCGCCGTCGGCGCCCTGGCGGGCATGGTGGTCGCACCCGGGATGCTGGCCTCCATCCTCGGCCTGTTCACCGGCGCCGCGGAGGACCCGAGCGTCACCTCGCGCACCGGCTCGTTCGACCTGGCGGGCGAGTTCATCGCGCGCGACCCGCTGTTCGGGCGCGGGCTGGGCACGTTCCTGCCCACCTACCGGATCTTCGACAACCAGTACCTGCTGCTCCTGGTGACGATCGGCCTGGTGGGCACCGCCCTGTTCTGCTGGCTCTGCGTCGCGACTGTCCGCGTGCTCCTGCGGGTCCGGGCGCACAGCGCGGGGGTGGACCCCCGGGCCCACGACCTGGCGCTGTCGCTGATCGCGGCGATCGTCGTCGGGTTCGTCAGCCTGTTCTTCTTCGACGCCTTCGCGTTCCCGATGACCATGGGCGCGCTCTTTCTCCTGATCGGTGTCGCGGGCTCTCTGCGGGCCAAGGCATAGGGCGTCCGGCAGGCCGCAAGAATCACCCGGACAATCACCCGGGAATGCATTCCGCGGCCGGGGCCGGTCGTTCACGATAAACAAATGATCAATCTCTGCTTTCACGGCATCGGGACGCCGCCGGACGACGTCCCGGCCGAGGAGGCCGCCTACTGGATCGGCGCCGACACGTTCCGCCGGGTCCTCGACCTGGTCGCCGTCCGGCCGGACGTGCGGCTCAGCTTCGACGACGGCAACACCTCCGACCTGACGGTCGCGCTCCCGGAGCTGGCCGACCGCGGGCGCGTGGCCGAGTTCTTCGTCATCGCGGGCCGCCTCGGGCAGCCCGGGTCGCTGTCGGCCGACGACGTCCGGACGCTGCGCCGGTCGGGCATGGGCGTCGGGTCGCACGGCATGCACCACCGGGTCTGGCGCCGGCTGACGCCGCCGGAGGTGCACACCGAGCTCGTCGAGGCCCGGGACCGGCTCCAGGAGGTGCTGGACGAGCCCGTGGTCACCGCCGCCTGCCCGCTGGGCCGGTACGACAGGGCCACCCTGGGCGCCCTGCGCCGGCTGGGCTACACGCGGGTCTACACGAGCGACCGGGCGCTGGCCCGGCCCGGCGCCTGGCGGCAGGCCCGGTTCAGCCTCCGCGCGCAGGACACGGCCGACGACGTCGCCGGCTGGCTCCGGCACGGCGAGCGCTACCCGGTCCGCGCGGCCGACCGGGCCCGCGCCTTCGTCAAGGGCCTGCGCTGATGGGGGCCGAGGTCGCCGCCGTCGTCGTCACGTACAACAGCGCCAGGCACATCGACGCCCTGCTGGACAGCCTGCCCGCCGCCTTCGGCGACGTCCCGTACACCACGGTGGTGGTCGACAACGGGTCCACGGACGAGACGCTCACGCTGCTTCGCCGCCGGGGCGACTGCAGCGTCGTCGAGAGCGTCAACGACGGCTACGGGGCGGGGATGAACAAGGCGGTGCGGTACGCACCGGAGGCGGCGGAGATCCTGGTGCTCAACCCGGACGTGGAGCTCGACGCCGAGGCTGTGCCGCGCATGCTGCGCGTGCTGCGCCGGCCCGACGTCGGCATCGTGGTGCCGCGCACGCGGGAGGTGGACGGCAGCCTGTCCCCGACGCTGCGCCGCACGCCGACCGTCGCGCGCGCCGGCGGGCTGAGCTTCACCCGCCTGCCGGCCTTCGCCGAGCGGATCGAGGACCCGCGGGCCTACGCCACCGAGCACCCCGTGGACTGGGCCGTGGGCGCGATCTGGCTCGTGGACCGGGAGTGCTTCGACGCCCTGGGCGGGTTCGACCAGTCGTACTTCCTCTACTCCGAGGAGACCGACTTCGCGCTGCGCGCCCGCGACCGCGGCTGGCTCTCGGTGTACGCGCCGGCGGCCGGCGGCATGCACGTCGGCGGCGGCTCGGGCACCAGCCACGAGACGCACACCATGCTGATGGTCAACCGGGTGCGCCTCATCCGGCGTCGGCGCGGGGTCCGCGCGGCCTGGATGTACTACGGGGTGACCCTGCTCGTGGAGCTGCGGCGGGGCCTGCTCGGGCACCGGGCATCGTGGCCCACGCTGCGGGCGCTGGTGCGGCCGGCCCGGCGCCCGGTGGCGCTGGGCGCGAGCGACGCGGTGCTGCCCCGATGACCGGGCCAGTGGCCTCCGTCGTCGTGCCGGCGCACGACGAGGAGCGCACGATCGGACGGCTGCTGGCCGCCCTGTGCGCCACCCCCGGGCTGCTGGAGGTGGTGGTCGCGTGCAACGGCTGCACCGACGGCACCGCGCGGGTGGCCGCGGGGTACCCGGTGACCGTCCTCGACCTGCCGGAACCGTCCAAGTCCCGCGCGCTGCGCGCCGCCGACCAGGTCGCCACGACGTTCCCGCGCATGTACCTGGACGCCGACGTCGAGATCACCGCCGACGGCGTCGTCCGGCTCGCCGCCGCCGTCGGCCCCGGGCGCGCGGCCGTCGCGGCGCCGTCGCGCACCGTGCCCCGCACCGGGGTCGCGCCGCTCGCCCGCTGGTACCTCGACGTGTGGGAGGCGCTGCCCACGGTGCGCTCGGGCCTGTTCGGGCGCGGGGTGCTGGCGGTGTCCCGGGAGGGCGCCCGCCGGGTCGCCGCGCTGCCCGAGGTGATGGCCGACGACCTGGCGCTCTCCGAGGCGTTCGCCCCGGACGAGCGCGTCGTGGTCCCGGACGTCACCGTCGTGGTGCACCCGGCGCGCACGACTCGCGACCTCGTCCGCCGTCGGGCGCGGGTGACCACGGGCAACGTCCAGGCGGACCGGGCCGGGCTGCGCGGGGACGGCGCCCGCACGTCCATGGGCGACCTGTGGCGGGTGGTCCGGGAGCGGCCGGCGCTGGCGCCCAAGGTCCCCGTGTTCGTCGGGGTGGTGCTGGCCGGGCAGCTGCGCGCCCGCTCCGCCGTCCGGGCGGGCGACTTCACGACCTGGGAGCGGGACGCGAGCTCGCGCGCCTGAGGGGCGGCCGCCGCTTCAGTTGCCGCTGCCCGCGCACGCGATCGGGTCGACCGGGCGGGTGCCGCCGTCGCCGACCGTCACGGTGTGCGCCTGCCAGTCGCTCAGGGCGGAGCAGAGCACGTCGACCGGCCCGTAGCCCCAGGTGTCGCCCACCACCTGCAGGTTGCGCACGCTGCCCGGGGTGCCGGCGCGGAACGCGTAGCCGCCGCCCTCGACCAGCAGGCCGTCGACGGTCAGCGACGTGTTGCCCTGGCCGCTCGGGTAGAAGAACGGGGCGGTCCCGTAGCAGTCGGCGGTCTCGCGCATGATGATCCGGGTGTTCTTCACGGTCAGCGCGCCGCCGCCGTAGCCCTGGATGCCGTCGCCGTGCCAGTCGCCGCAGTCGTCGGGCGGGACCACCCGGATGAAGGTGTCCTCCACGACGACGTCGCCGCACTGCGCGGCGCCCACCCGGATGCCCTCGGGCACGCCGTCGATCACCACGTCGCGCACGGTGAACCCGCCGTTGCCGATGACCTGCAGGTCGCCGTCCGTCGTCCGCCTGGAGCTCCGGACGAACTCGGACTGCTCGACCACCAGGCCGGACCCGCACACCGGCCCGTTGTCGTTCACCACCCGGCTCCCGACGGCCTGCACCCGCCGCAGGGTCACGTCCTCCGCCTCGACGGAGATGATGCCGTCCGTGATCCGCAGGTCGCTGACGACCTCGCCCGGCTCGGTCAGGTGCAGGTCACCGGTGTGGGTGCGCTTCGGCGTCCACCCCTCGGGCAGGCCCGCGGTGCCGGACGTCGGGAACGTGAGCGGCGCGGCCTTGCCGGTCGGGGCGCTGCCGTCGCTCACGGGGCCGTCGGTGGCGGACGCCGTGCTCTGCTCGGCGGCCGGCCCGGGCGTGGCGGGCTCGTCCCGCGGCGCGGTGGCAATGGTGGTCAGGACGGCGGCGACCAGCGCTCCGGTTGCCCAGCGGAGCGGGACCCGCCACGACGAGGTGCCCATGCGGGTCATCCTGGCACGCCGGTCGTCCTCGCTCATCCGGTCGCCTGGGCCCCGGCTGCCGGCCGCGCCGTGGCGACCTGCTCGTAGAGCTCGACCATCTGGTCGACCCGCCTGTCCCACAGGTGCTCGGCGACCGCGTGCTCGCGGGCCGCCTCGCCCATGCGCAGCCGCAGGTCCGGCTCGGTGACGAGGCGGCGCACCGCGCCGGCCACGTCGCGGGCGAGCTGGTCGGGCGACTCGGCGGGCAGCACGAACGCACAGGCGTCGGTCACGTTGGCGCCGGGGCCGCCGCGGTCGCACACGACGAGCGGCAGCCCGTGCGACATGGCCTCCAGCGCGACGGCGCCGCCCGGCTCCCGGTAGCTCGGGAAGACGAAGACGTCGGCCTCCTCGTAGAAACGGTCGACATCGGCGCGCGGCACCGCCCCGTGCAGCGTCACGCGGTCCGCCAGCCCCAGCTCACGCACCAGGTCGGCGCACGCCTGCCGGTCGTTGCCGTCCCCGACGACGTCGAGCACCACCGGCAGGTCGCGCAGCGCGGCCATCGCGCGGATCACGTCGCGGGCGCCCTTGGTCCGCACCAGCCGCCCGACGTGCAGCAGCCGCACGGGGCCGGTGCGGCCCCTGCGGTCGATCACGGGCCGCACCTGGTGCAGGGCCACCTCGCGCAGGGTCTCGAACCGGCGCAGCCGCAGGTCACCGAGGACCTCGCGTACGTAGGGGGCGATGCCCACCACGCAGTCGGCGGACTCGTAGGTGGAGCGCAGGAGCGGGTCGTACCGCAGCCGCAGCCGGTCCAGCCCGCGGAGCCGCTGGTACCACGGCACGATCTCCTCCTGGGCGAACGCGGGCGGGGACTCCAGGCTGCCGCCGACCGGACCGACCACCAGGGGGACGCCGAGGCCGACGACCGGTGACGGGTAGCGCATCGCCACGGGCGTCGCCTGGTGCGCCACGTCGAACCGCTCGCCCGCCGCGAGGCGGTCGCGCACGTAGCGTCGCGCCCGCCGGTAGAACGGCACGTAGGCCGGCTGGAGCAGGCTGTTCAGCCGCTCGGCCCGGTGCACGAACGGCGGCTCCGGCCACTCGACGACGTGCACGCCCGGGAGCTGCCGCGACGGCGGCACGTGGTCCTTCTTGTACGTGGACAGGAGCGTCACCCGGAACCGCTCCGACAGCAGCTGCGCCCACTGGTGGGCGACCCAGGACTCGCCCACGTCGTTGCCGTCGCACGCGGGTGCGATCAGCAGCACGTGGTCCACGCGGGAGGACCCGATCGGTTCGTTGACAGCCACTCCCCGATAGTGACGTCTGGGTCGCGCCGGAAGCATCCCCGGGCCGGGTGAACACAGGGGTGAGAAATGCGCCCGCGGCAACTGTTCGGGAATCACCGGATGAAATCATCGCCGCGAGCCCCTTTCACCCCGAGCACCTCCGCCCGACGCCTTTTCCCGGGGCCATACTCACCGACGTGGCACATTCGAAAGAGGTCGGGCTCGCTCCCGTCACGACAGCCGATCTGCCGCGCGTGGGCGAATTCTTGAACGCGCATCTGGACGGCCGGCTGAGTCCTGCGGTATGGGCGCGTTCGCTGCGGCCCACCTGGACCACCAGCCACCCCGACCACGGGTTCCTGCTCGAGTCCGAGGGCCGGGTCGTGGGCGTGTACGCGGCGCTCTACTCGGAGGCGGACGGCCCCGGCGGACCGAGCGCCGTGTGCAACGTCGCGGCGTGGTGCGTGCTGGACGAGTTCCGCCACCACTCGCTGCGGCTGCTGCGCGCGATGCTCGCCCAGCGCGACCGCGAGCTCACCGACCTCTCCCCGAGCGGCACCGTGATCCCGCTGAACGAGCGGCTCGGTTTCCAGCACCTGGACACGGCCGGAGCGCTGGTGGCCAACCTCCCGCTACCCTCGCCCGGGGTGCGGCTGCTGACCGGGCGGCCCGACATCGAGTCCGTGCTGCGCGGCGCTGACCTGGTCGCATACCGCGACCACGCGGAGTCCCCCGCCGCGCGGCACGTCGTGGCCGTCGTCCGCGGCGAGCCGTGCTGGGTGGTCTTCCGCGCCGTGCGGCGCAAGCGCCTGCGGCTGTTCGCCTCGGTGCTCCACGTGAGCGACCGCGACCTGTTCCGCGTCGCGGCGCCCGCGGTGTACCGGCACGTCCTGCTCACGCACGGGCTGCCGTTCACCCTGCTGCAGGACCGCGTGAGCGGGCCCCGGCCGTGGCACTCCGTCCGGCTGCCCGCGCAGCGCCCGACGATGTACCTGAGCCGCACGGGCCGCCCGCCGGAGTCGGTCTCCTACCTCTACAGCGAGCTGACGCAGGTGCCGTGGTGAACCCCGCACCGAGGTGAAAAGCGTGCGCAGAGGTGAAACAAGCTCACCGGGGCACAATTCACTATGCATTTTTCAGCCCCTCGCGGACGATATCTATCTCCGGCGCGAACATTCACCTCTCGGGTTCATTTTCACCCAATTCTCGGTTCACCCGCTTTTTGGCCCTATTCACCCGTCACCGGCCTGCCTAAATTGATGCAGCGCGCTCTACCGTGATCTTCGTGACCACCATCCATCAGCACCTGGAGCTACAGGCGCGCCACCGGCCGCACGCCCCCGCGCTCTCGGCCCGGGACGCGACCCTGACCTACGCGGAGCTCTGGCACGCCGTGCGTCTGGCCGGGGCCCGGCTGGCCGGGCTCGGCGTGGCCCGGCACGACCGGGTGGCGGTCTTCCTGGAGAAGCGGTTCGAGACGGTCGCGGCCCTGTGGGGCACCTCCGTGGCCGGCGGCGTCTTCGTCCCCGTCAACCCGCTCCTGAAGGGCAAGCAGGTCGCGCACGTGCTGCGCGACTCCGGCGCCCGCGTGCTCGTCACCTCGCCCGGCCGGCTGAACGCCGTCCGCGACCACCTCGGCGACACCGGCCTGACCACCGTGCTGCTCGTGGACCCGGCCGACGGCGGCCTGCCGCACGACCTGCCCCACCTGCCCGAGCTGCCGGGGCTGACCGTGCTCCGCTGGGCCCCGGCGTCCGACGGCGACGCGGAGCCCGCCGAGGCCGGGGACCCCACCGAGGCGCCGCTCTCGCCGTCCGGCCCCGACACCGACATCGCCGCGATCCTGTACACGTCCGGCAGCACCGGTGCCCCCAAGGGCGTCGTCCTGTCGCACCGCAACCTGGTCGTGGGCGCCACGAGCGTGTCCGGCTACCTGCACAACACCGCCGAGGACGTGCTGCTCGCGGTGCTGCCGCTGAGCTTCGACGCCGGCCTGTCCCAGCTCACCACCGCGTTCGCCGTCGGCGCCCACGTGGTGCTGCACGACTACCTGCTGCCGCGGGGCGTCACCGCCGCGTGCGAGCAGTACGGCGTCACCGGCATCACGGGCGTGCCGCCCCTGTGGACGCAGCTCGCCGGCGTCGAGTGGCCGTCGGGCGCGCGGTTCGCCCTGCGCTACTTCGCCAACACGGGCGGGCGCATGCCCGCCGCGCTCCTGGGCGAGCTGCGCGAGCTGTTCCCCGCGGCCGCCCCGTACCTGATGTACGGCCTCACCGAGGCGTTCCGCTCCACTTACCTCGACCCCGCCCAGGTCGACGCGCGCCCCGACTCGATCGGGCGCGCGATCCCGAACGCGGAGGTGCTGGTGCTGCGCCCGGACGGCACGCCGTGCGGGCCCGACGAGCCCGGCGAGCTGGTGCACCGCGGCAGCCTGGTCGCGCTCGGCTACTGGAACGACCCGGAGCGGACGGCGGCCCGGTTCCGCCCCGTGCCCGGCTACGACGAGCCGTGGCGCGCCGTCCCGGAGCCCGCCGTGTGGTCGGGCGACACCGTGGTGCGCGACGCCGAGGGCTACCTCTACTTCGTCGGCCGCGAGGACGAGATGATCAAGACCTCCGGGTACCGCGTGAGCCCCACCGAGGTGGAGGAGGCGGCGCTGAGCACCGGCCTGGTGCGCGAGGCCGTCGCGATCGGCGTCCCGGACGACCGGCTCGGGCAGCGCATCGCGCTCGCCGTGCTGGCCCCCGACCCCGTCGACACCGACCGGCTGCTCAAGGAGATGCGCCAGTCGCTGCCCACGTTCATGCTCCCGGCGGAGGTCCACGTGGCCGACTCGTTCCCCCGCAACCCCAACGGCAAGCTCGACCGCCCGGCCATCCGCGCCGGCCTCGTCGCGGAGGTGGCCGAGTGACCGCGCAGGTGACCGAGGCGACGTCGGCCCCGACCGCGCCCGCCCCGCACCCGGCCGTGGCGGCGCTGCCCGTGTCCGGCGACGAGGTGCTCGTGGGCGGGGTGCCCCTGACGCGCCTGGCCGCCCGGGTGGGGTCCACGCCGTTCTTCGCCTACGACCGGCAGCGCATCACCGACCGGGTCGCGGAGGTCAGGGCCGCGCTCGGCGACGCGGTGCGCCTCGGGTACGCCGTCAAGGCCAACCCGATGCCCGCCGTCGTGCAGCACCTGGCGGGGCTGGTCGACGCGCTCGACGTCGCCTCGGCCCACGAGATGCACACCGCGCTCGACACCGGCACGGACCCGGAGCGGATCAGCTTCGCGGGACCGGGCAAGACGCCGCAGGAGATCCGCTCGGCGGTCGCCGCGGGCGTGCTGGTCGAGCTGGAGTCCGCCACGGAGGCGCGCCGCGTGGTCGCGGCCGGCGAGGAGCTCGGCATCGTGCCACGCGTCGCCATCCGCGTGAACCCCGACTTCGCCGTGCGCGGCTCCGGGATGCGCATGTCCGGCGGCCCGCAGCAGTTCGGCGTCGACGCCGAGCAGGTGCCCGACCTGCTGGCCTACCTCGGCACCACGGGCGCGGACGTGACCGGGTTCCACGTGTTCGCCGGCTCGCAGAACCTCGACGCGGAGCTGATCGCGGGCGCGCAGCGCGCGACGGCCGACCTCGTCGTCGCGCTCGCCGAGCACGCGCCCGGCCCGGTGCGGTACGTGAACCTCGGCGGCGGCCTGGGCATCCCCTACTTCCCCAAGGACCGGCCGGTCGACCTGGCCCGCGTGGGCGAGAGCCTCGCGGCCGTGGTCGCGGAGCAGATCGCCCCGGCGCTGCCCGAGGCCGACGTGCACATCGAGCTCGGCCGGTACCTCGTCGGCGAGGCCGGCACCTACGTGACCCGCGTGGTCGACCGCAAGGTCTCGCGCGGCCGCACCTACCTCGTGGTCGACGGCGGCATGCACCACCAGCTCGCCGCGTCGGGAAACCTCGGGCAGGTGATCCGGCGCAACTACCCGGTGCTCGTGGGCAACCGGATGGCGGCGGCCGACACGGAGCAGGCCACCGTCGTGGGCTGCCTGTGCACGCCCCTCGACCTGCTGGCCGACGACGTCCCGCTGCCGCGGGCCGACCTCGACGACCTCGTGGTGGTGCTCCAGGCGGGGGCCTACGGCCTGACCGCCAGCCCCACCGCGTTCCTCGGCCACCCGGCGCCCGCCGAGGTCCTCGTGTGAGGCGCGACCTCGCACCACAACGACACAGCATGAGTATTTCGACAGGAGATCTGATGAGCAGCGACGTGACAGACAGCCCCGCGGGCAGCACGACGGGCGACGTGACGCTCGCCGACGTGCTCGAGGTGCTCGGCAAAGTGCTCGGCATCGAGGACCGCGTGCGCTCGTTCGACGCCGCCACCCCGCTGTTCGGCGACGTGCCCGAGCTCGACTCGCTGGCGGTGCTGGAGCTGGTGACCGCGCTGGAGGACCGGTTCGCGATCACCGTCGAGGACGACGAGCTGGCCGGCGGCCTGCTGGAGACCGCGGGCAGCCTGCACGCGTTCGTCAGCGCGCGGGCACGGTGACGGGACGGGGCACGCCATGACCATCGACGAGCAGGGGGCGGCCCGGGTCCAGGACTCGGCCGACGTCGACGACCGGGCCACGATCGGCGCGGGCACCACCATCTGGCACCTGGCCCAGGTGCGCGAGGACGCCGTCGTGGGGTCCGGGTGCATCGTGGGGCGGGGCGCCTACGTCGGGCCCGGCGTACGCCTGGGCGACGGCTGCAAGCTGCAGAACTACGCGCTCGTGTACGAGCCGGCGGTGCTGGAGGACGGCGTGTTCGTCGGCCCGGCCGCCGTGCTGACCAACGACCTGTACCCGCGGGCCGTGACCCCGGACGGGACGGTCAAGACCGGCGACGACTGGCAGGCCGTCGGCGTCACGATCCGCACCGGCGCCGCGATCGGCGCCCGGGCGGTGTGCGTGGCCCCGGTGACGATCGGCCGGTGGGCGACCGTTGCGGCGGGCGCCGTCGTGACGGCCGACGTGCCGGACTTCGCGCTCGTGGCGGGGGTGCCCGCCCGGCGCATCCGCTGGGTCGGCCGCGCCGGCGTGCCGCTGGAGCGCACCACCGGTGACGGCTGGCGCTGCCCGGTCACCGGGGACGAGTTCACGGAGTCCGACGGGGTGCTGCAAGAGGCGCCGTCGAACGCGTCTTTTCGGCACTGAACGATGCTCAGTTATTTCTTTACCCACCGCTCTCTCACCCTATTCATCCAAACGGGTGAAGTGGCGGGTGAACGCCCCGGAAAAGGGCACCCGGCGCACGACAGAATACGGTGACCCTCATATTATCGTGACCAAGAAATAGCAACGAGAACCGGGCACACACAACGCCCCGAGGCTGCTGTTGCAAGGCCCGGACCACCACCCCCCGGCTCCACCAGGGCGCGTAGACGCGTCGCGATCCAGTGCGCCCAAAAACTCATTCCTGGCCAGAGGGAAAGAAGGAATCGACGTGGCGAGCCAGACGATAGGTGGCGGTTTCGAAATTCGCCCGCAGACCACCGAGAAAAGGGTGAAGAATGCGACGTCGCGTGGTTTTCACGACGTCCGCGCGCGGCGCGCTCACCCGCAGTGGCAGGTGCGTTATCGCGCACGGCTGCGCTACACCGACACGGCCGTCGTCCTCGCCTCGGTGATCCTCGCGTCCGTGCTCGACGCGACCCTCCTGGCCGGCACCCCCGGGCACCCGGGGCTCCTCGGCTCCCTCGCCGTGTCGGCCCTGGTGGCGGTGGTCTGGATCGGGGCGGTGGCCGCGCGCAGCTCGTACGACCTGCGGGTCGTGGGCCGCGACCACACGGAGTACCGGCGCATCTTCGCCGCCACGTGCACCGCGGTGACCGTGCTCGTGCTCCTGGCCTGGCTCACCGGGACCGTCGAGCCCCGGGACGTGCTCGCGCAGGCGATCGTGCTGCCGCTCGGGCTCGCGGGGCTGATCGGCTCGCGCTACGGCTGGCGGCAGTGGGTGGCCCGCACGCGGAGCCGCGGCACGGGCTGCATGACGCCCGTCCTGGTCGTTGGGCACCGCGAGCAGGCCGAGCGCGTGATCCGCCGGCTCAACGACGCGCCGCACCGCGGGTTCGTGGTGGTGGGCGCCTGCCTGCCGTCCGACGAGACGCCCGCCGGCGAGACCGCGCCCGGCGAGACCCCGCCGCGCGACGGGCTGCCCGGCGACGAGGTGGGCGGGGTGCCCGTGCTGGGCGACCTGTCCCGGGTCGGCGAGGCGGCCGCGCTGGTCCGCGCGAGCGCCGTCGCGGTGAGCGCCTCGGGGAGCATCACCACCGACGTCGTCCGCCGGCTCGGCTGGCAGCTCGAGCGCGTGGGCGTGGACCTCATGCTCACCACCGAGCTGGCCGACGTCGCCGCCGCCCGGATGAGCGTGTCCCCGACGTCGGGCCTCTCGCTGCTGCACGTGGCCGCGCCGCGGTTCCGGGGGCACAAGTTCCGCGTGAAACAGGGCATCGACTGGGTGCTCGCCGCCGTGATCACGGTGCTCGTGTCGCCGATCCTGCTCGGTGTGGGGCTGGCCGTCGCGTTCACCAGCAAGGGCGGGTTGTTCTACCTGTCCGAGCGCGTGGGCCGTGACGGCAAGATCTTCCGGATGTTCAAGTTCCGGACCATGCGCGTCGGCGCCGACCGCGAGGTCAAGGCCCTGACGGCGGGGAACGACGGCGCCGGCCCGCTGTTCAAGATGCGCACCGACCCGCGCATCACCCGGGTGGGCCGCGTGCTGCGCCGGTACTCGCTCGACGAGCTGCCCCAGCTCTTCAACGTGCTCGGCGGCCACATGAGCCTCGTCGGACCCCGCCCGGCGCTGCCGCACGAGGTCGCGGCATACGAGGAGCGCATGCGGCGCCGGCTGCTGGTCAAGCCCGGGATGACGGGCATGTGGCAGGTATCCGGCCGCTCCGACCTGCCGTGGGAGGAGGCGGTCCGGCTCGACGTCTACTACGCCGAGAACTGGACGCCGATGCAGGACCTGGCCATCCTCGGGCAGACCGCCCGCGCCGTCGTGTCGGGCCGCGGGGCCTACTGAGGCCGGTCAGGGTCCCTGCCGGTCGGGGTCCCTGCCGGTCAGACCTTCTCCCACACCGACACGTGCTTCTCCGAGTCGGCGGTGAACGGCGACCGGTCCCAGTCCGCCCAGCGGTCCCGCAGGCGGAGTCCGGCGATCCGCGCCATGAGGTCCATCTCGGCGGGCCAGGCGTACCGGAACGGGACCGCCCGGAACTGGCCGGTGCCGTCGGGCCGCACGGTCACGTGGTTGGACGTGAAGAGCTGGGTGGCGACGTCGTACCGGTCGAAGCCCACGTAGCCGCTGTCCCCCGCCTCGGGCGCGACGGTGAACGGCACGGTGTCCTGCCCGGGCGGGAGGCGGCGCAGGCCGGGCACGCCGACCTCGACCAGGAACAGCCCGCCGGGCCGCAGGTGCGCCGCCGCGTTGACGAAGACGTCGACCTGCCCGTCCTGCGTCGTGACGTTGCTGATCGTGTTGAACACCAGGTAGGCCAGGGCGAAGTCGCCCGGCCCGACGGCTCCGCCGAACCCGTCGAACCGGGTGGACGTCATGTCGCCGACCGTGACGCCGACGTCGGCCCCGCCGGGCTTGCCGGCGATCCGCTCGGCCATGGCCCGGCTCAGCTCGATGCCGCCCACCTGGACGCCGCGGGCGGCCAGCGGCGCCGCGATCCGCCCGGTGCCGACGGCCAGCTCCAGCACCGGCCCGCCGTCCGCGAGCTCCTCCAGGAGGTCCACGGCGGGCGTCACGACCGCCGGGTCGTTCGCCCCGCCTGGCTCGTCGTAGTCGGCGGCCACGCTCTCGGGGAACTGGCCGTCGGCGGAATCGTCGCCGGGGCGGTGGGCGCGCAGGTCCGTGGTGTGTGCGTCGTCGGTCACGGCGCCGACGCTACGCCCGACGGCGGGGTCGGCTCACGTCCTTTTTCAGGCGGAAGCGTGCACCGTGCGGCGCATCGGCGTGTGCGGGATCCCGTCGTCGAGGAACTCGTCGCCGTCCGCCACGAAGCCGTGCTTGCCGTACCAGCGCGTGAGCGGCGACTGGGCGTCGAGCACGATGTCGCGGTCGTCGCCGGCGGCCTCGATGTACTCGATGGCGGCGCGCATCACGTCGTCCGACAGGCCCTTGCCGCGGGCCTCCTTGGCCAGGGCGACCCGGCCGATGCGCCAGACGGCGCCGTCGTCGAGCACGCGGGCCGTGCCGAGCACGCGCGTACCGCCGTCGGACACGGAGTCGGGCGCGGCCTCCGCCAGCAGCACGACCTGGACGGCGCCCGGCTCGACGTCGCGGCCGTCGAGGTCGTGGTACGGGCAGTCCTGCTCGACGACGAAGACGTCCTGACGCAGCTTCCAGACGCCGTAGGCGATGACGACGTCGAGCTGGGCGAGCGGGGCGGTGATGATCTGCACCCGTCGATCCTCGCACGCCGCCACCCCTGCCGTGTCAGACGTACAGGTCACCGGGGTGACCTGTACGTCTGACACGTCGTCAGGCGACCGGGAGGTACCGCTTCCACCAGTCGAGGATCACCTCGAAGCGCTGCTGCCGGTGCCGCGGGCGGCCGGACCGGGACAGCTCGTGGTTCTCGCCGGGGAAGACGACCAGCTCGGTCTCGACGCCCTGGCCCTTGAGCGTCGAGTAGTACCGCTCGGCCTGGGACAGCGGGCAGCGCAGGTCCAGCTCGGAGTGCAGCACGAGCGTGGGCGTCGTCACCTGCCCGGCGACGGCCTGCGGGGACTGCGCGGCCACCTGCTCCGGCTTCTCCCCCACGTACTCCAGGCCGAAGAACGAGCCGATGTCGCTGGTGCCGAAGAACGCCTCCGGGTCGAGGAACCCGCGCTCCACGACCGCGCCCGCGAACCGGTGGTCGTGCGCGACGGTCCAGGCCGTGAGGTACCCGCCGTACGAGCCGCCGAGCACGCCCACGCGCGACCCGTCCAGCCGCCCGTCCGAGGCGACCGCGCCGTCCAGGAAGTCGAGCACGTCGTGCAGGTCCACGGTGCCCATGGCCTGCTTGATCGTGCGGCCGTGCGCCTGCCCGTAGCCCGCCGAGCCGCGCGGGTTGCAGTAGACGACGGCGTACCCGGCGTCGACCAGCACCTGCGTCTCGTCGAACAGCCCCACGCCGTAGGACGAGTAGGGCCCGCCGTGGATCATCAGCAGGGTCGGGTGCGTGCCCGTGCCCTCCGGCACCGCGACCCACCCGTGCACCGGGTAGCCGTCGCGGCCCGTGACCGTCAGCTCCGTGGGCGTCACGACGCCGGCCGCCCGCAGCGGTGCGGAGAAGTCGGTGCGGGGCTGGATCACGCCGTCCGCGACGACGCCCACCTCGCCGTAGGTGCCCGGGTCGCCGTAGGCCACGGCGAGCGTGCCGCCGCCCACCCCGATGTCGGAGACGACGACGTCCCCGCCGGTCAGCTGGGTCGTGGTGCCGTCGTCGTCGACGCGGACCACGTGCTGGGCGCCGCGGCTCGCGAGCACGAGCAGCACGCCGCCGTCGGGCAGCGCCACGGGCTCGTGGCCGAGCTCCTGCGTCTCGGGGTCGGTCAGCCGGCGCGGCTCCGGGTCGGCCCACGCGGACAGCACGTACAGGGCGGCGTTGCGGGCCACGAAGTCCTTGCCCTCGGGGCCGTGGTCCTGGGCGAGCACGTACAGCTCGCCGCCGGGGCCGAACGCGATCGCCTGCGGGCCGAGCGTGCCGAGCTCCACCTCGGAGCCCCCGCCGGCCGCACCGGCGCCCAGCGGCAGCACCCGCAGGACGGCGCGGCCCACCTGGCCCGCGCCCTGCTCCCGCTCGGCCAGGACCGCGATCGAGCCGCCGTCGGGCGTGAACGCGATCCCGCTGTGGTCGACGTCGTCCGTGGTCACCCGGCGCGGCTCGGGCACGGTGGGCCGCGGCTCGGCCGGGCCCTGCGGCGTCGGGGCGGGCTGCACCACGGGCTCGGCCGCGACGTCGGGCACGTCGACCAGGTACACGTGCTGCGGGCGGTCCCGGTGGTAGCCCAGGCCGTTGCGCGTCCAGCTCCACTCGGTGATGCGGCGCGGGCCCTCGGCGGCGGGCGTGATGCCCTCGACCGAGCCGTAGCGGCCCGCCTCGGGCTCGCGGCTCAGGAACGCGAGGCGCTTGCCGTCGGGCGACCAGCGGAACCCGCTGACGCCGAGCGTGCGGTCGGTGACCTGCACGGCCTCGCCGCCGGCGACCGGCAGCACCCAGAGCTGCGGGGCGGCCTGCGGCTGGGCGCGCAGGAAGGCGACCAGGGCGCCGTCGGGCGAGAAGCGCGGCTCGGTGTCGCGGAACCCGCGGGTGAGGCGGCCGGGGGTTTCGCCGGTCGAGCCCGCCCCGCTGGTCGAGCCCGCCCCGCTGGTCGAGCCTGTCGAGACCAGGGGCACCCGCCAGAGCTGACCCACGACGGCGTCGGCGTCCAGGTCGGGGCGGGTCACCGACACGACGGCCCACGTACCGTCCGGGTGGACGGCGGGCCGGGAGACGGTGCGGATCAGGGGAAGGTCGGCTGCCTGCATGGCCCGGACACTACCCTTGCGAACATGTCCGAAACACAGCAGACCGACGCTCCCGCAAGTGCTCACGAGGCCTGGGGCGAGCCGCGGACCCGCGAGCTGACCTGGTACGACCCCATCCAGACGGCGGCACAGGCGCCGCTGATGACGGGGCTGGAGTTCCTGCGCCGGATGCGCGAGGGCGCCATCCCGCCGCCGCCGATCGCCGCGCACTTCGGCCTCGACATCGACGAGGTCGAGGAGGGGCGCGTGACCTTCCGGTGCACGCCCGACGAGTCCGGCTACAACCCGATCGGCACGATCCACGGCGGCGTGCTGTGCACCCTGCTCGACACGGTGTGCGGCTGCGCCATCCAGTCGGTGCTGCCGCAGGGCAAGGGCTACACGTCGATCGAGATCAAGGTGAGCTACGTCAAGGCCGTGCGGGGCGGCGGCGGGCCGCTCAGCGCGGAGGGCACCGTGGTCAAGGCGGGCTCCCGGGTCGGCTTCACCGAGGGCGTGGTGCGGGACGCGACGGGCGCGGTGGTCGCGACGGCGTCGAGCACCCTGCTGATCTTCGACCTGCCGACGCCCTGACGCGTCACGTGATGAAGAGGCCGACCACCCACGCGCCGGTCGCGACCAGCGAGCCCACGAGCTGCACGCCGATCGTGATCAGCGTGGCCTGGACGGCGGCCTTGGTGGCGCCCCAGGCGGACGACACGTCCTTGCGGCGCGCCCACTCCAGCAGGAAGATCGCGGCGACGAAGAACAGGAACAGGCCGATCACCGGCACCACGAAGAAGCCGACGATGCCCGCGATACCGCCCACGGCGAGCGTCAGCACGGGCACCTCGGCCTTGCGCATGTGCTTGCCGGCCAGGATCCACTGGAACACCTCGGCGATCGCGATGGCGACCGCGGCGATGCCGAACACGACCCACGCCTCGACGCCGCCCGTGAAGATCGCCCAGACGAGGATGCCGCCCAGCACGAGCACGGCACCCGGCAACACCTGAACGACGATGCCGATCAGTCCGACCAGGATTGCGACACCGACGAGTACCTCTGCCCATACGTCCACGGCCGCACCCTAGCCTGCTGGTGCAAATCGGACACCGAGCCCGGCGGATATCCTGCTCGCCATGACGCACGCGGCGGCCGGATACCTCGCCCGGCTGGGCCTCGACGAGCGGCCGCCGGCGACCGTGGCGACCCTGTTCGAGATCCACCGGCGGCACGCCGAGCGCATCCCGTACGAGAACCTGCACACCATGCTCGGCAGCCCGCCCGCCGTCGACGTGCCGTCGACCCTGGCGCGCGTCGCGGCGGGCGGCAACGCCGGCTACTGCTTCCACCACAACGGCGTGCTGACGGCTGCTCTACGGGCGCTCGGCTACGACGTCGTCCCTGCGTGGGGGCACAACTGGGACTCCGCGGCCGAGCGCGCCGACGTGTACGTCGGGCACCTAGCGCTGTCCGTACGGGGGCTGCCCACCGCGGACAACCCGGGCGGCGTGTGGTGGCCCGACGTCGGCTGCGGCGACGGGCTGCACGAACCCCTGCCGCTGGTCGCGGGCACCTACCGGCAGGGCCCGTTCACCTACCGGCTGGAGGTGCGCGACGACGGCTGGACGTTCCACCACGACCCGCAGGGCAGCTTCGGCGCCGTGGACCTCTTCGACGAGGTGCTCACGCCGGAGCAGGAGCGCGGCGCGCACCGGAAGCTCACCGCCCCGGACGGCGGCGCCTACGCGCGCAGGCTGGTGGTGCAGCGCCGACTGCCCGACGCCGCGGAGACGCTGCGCGGGTGCCAGTTCACCAGGACGGGCGCGCGCGCCGAACGGGTCGGGCTGACGGCGTACGACGACTGGCGGGACGCGCTCCGGGCGCTGGGCATCTCGCTCCGGGGCGTCGACGACGACGCCCTGCGCGGCCTGTTCGACCGCAGCCTGGCCCAGCACCGGGAGTGGGTGGCGTCCCGCTAGCCCCTTGCTCTCGGACCCGAGAGGGTCAGTTCCAGAAGACCGCGACCGCGATGTTCACCAGGGTGAGCCCGAGCACGGAGCCCTTCAGGCCCTGGGACACGTTCTCGCCCTTGCGGACCGCGAGCACGGCGAGCACGGCGACGGCGAGCGCGATGACCAGCTTGACGCCGATCTTCGCCATCGACGGGCCGCCGTCGTCCCAGAGGCCGCCCATCTCCGCGACGCCGACCATGATGACGCCCGCGACGACGGCACCCATGGCGCCGTGCGAGACACCCTTGTAGAGGGCCTTGGTGCGCAGCGACGCGATCGCGCCGCCGAACACGAGCGCCCAGCTCGCGAAGTGCAGGAACACGAAGACGTTGTAGAGGAATTCCATGGTCGGCAGCCTATCCGCGGCGGGACTGCAGAACCCCTGCAAACCGCGCGTCCGAGCCATTAGTGACAATTTTCACGAGCGCCCCGGCGCGGCGCCGGGGACGCGCCGGGTCTGTGGCGACGCCGCGCCCAAGACCGCGCCGGGTCTGCGCCGAGTCCGCACCTGAGGAATCCCCTCGCCCACCCCTGACGCCCCTCCCCTTTGAGGCCTAAGTTTCTTCGCTTTGTGACACCGCAAAGCGAAGAAACTTAGGCCTCAAAAGAGGGCCCCTCTCGACGCCGCCGGACGGCGTCGTCCAGCGGCAATCAGCGCCAGTCAGCGCCGGACGGCGTCGGACGGCGTCGGACGGCGTCGGACGGCGTCGGACGGCGTCGGACGGCGTCGGACACCACCGTCCCGCCAGAGCCTCCTTTGAGCGCGGCAGTTTGCCTCGCGGAGTCGGCAGTTGGCATTGAGGTCGGCACAGGCCTGTGCCGACC
>NZ_JBHVEG010000043.1:0-40304 GCF_042802395.1 Promicromonospora sp. NPDC057488 | reverse complement strand
CCCACTGGCGTGCCGCCGTCCGCCCGCCGGGGTGAAAAGCAGGTGTGGTGCTAACGTGAAGCGCTCGGTAAATCGTCGCTTCATGTGTAAAGGAGTCCTGGCCTTCCCTGTGTGACCACCCGGCAGACCCGGGCGGAGCGGAGGGCCGTTGTGATGAGTACTTCAGAATCCACCAAGACCCTGCTGGGGCGTGTCCAGCACGCCGCACGCCGGGTCGAACGGGCCGCACGCGGCCCGCAGGACCACCGCGTCGGCACCGACCGGATCGTCTTCGGCGTCGCCGGCCTGATCGCGCTCGCGTTCATCGTGTGGGGCTTCGCCAGCCCCGACAGCCTCGGCTCGGTGGCCGACAGCGCGCTGAGCGCGGTCCTGAAGAACTTCGGCTGGCTGTTCGTCACCGCGGCCACCATCTTCACCGTCTTCGTGATCGTCGTGGCGATGGGCAAGTTCGGCAAGATCCCCCTGGGGCAGGACGGCGAGAAGCCCCAGTTCTCCACCCCGTCCTGGATCGCGATGATGTTCGCGACCGGCATGGGCATCGGCCTCATGTTCTACGGCGTGGGCGAGCCCCTGTACTTCTACATGGCGCCCCCGCCCGGCACCGTCGACGGGTCCACCCCCGCCGCCGCGTCCACCGCGATGGGGCAGACCCTGTTCCACTGGACCCTCTACCCCTGGGCGATGTACGCCATCGTGGGCCTCGGCATGGCCTACGGCACCTACCGCCTGGGCCGCGCGCAGCTGTTCAGCTCGATGTTCACCTCGCTGTTCGGCCGCAAGGCAGTCAACGGCGCGGGCGGCCGAGTCATCAACATCCTCGCGATCCTCGCGACCCTCTTCGGCTCCGCCTGCTCCCTGGGCCTCGGCGCCCTGCAGATCGGCGGCGGCATCCAGCACTCGGGCGTCATGGAGTCCGTCGGCACGGCCACGCTCGTGGTCATCATCGCCATCCTGACCTGCCTGTTCGTCCTCTCCGCCGTCTCCGGCATCGAGCGCGGCATCCAGTGGCTGTCCAACGCCAACATGTGGCTCGCGCTCCTGCTCGCGATCATCGTCTTCATCGGCGGACCCACGCTGTTCATCCTCAACGTGCTGCCCGCCTCGCTCGGCGCCTTCGTCGGCGACCTGCCTGAGATGGCCTCGCGGACCGCCGCGTCCGGCGACCAGGCGCTCGCGGACTGGATGGGCTCGTGGACCATCTTCTACTGGGCCTGGTGGGTGTCCTGGACGCCGTTCGTCGGCCCGTTCATCGCCCGCATCTCGCGCGGCCGCACGGTGCGCCAGTTCGTCACCGGCGTGCTGCTGGTGCCCTCGATCGTGTCGACCGTCTGGTTCGCGATCTTCGGCGGCGGCGCCATCGGCCTCCAGGAGCGCGCCGAGCAGGCGCAGGACACGGGCAAGGCCCTCGCCGCCTTCGGGGAGGGCGGGGCCGACATCAACTTCGACCTCATCTTCTTCCAGACGCTCGGTGCCCTGCCGGTGCCCGCCTGGGTGGGGGTCGCGCTGATGATCCTCGCGGTCGTGCTGGTGGCCATCTTCTTCGTCACCGGCGCCGACTCCGCCTCGATCATCATGGGTGGGCTCTCCGAGAACGGCGCCGAGAACCCCACCAAGAAGTCGGTGATCTTCTGGGGCGTCAGCACGGGTGCCGTGGCCGCGGCGATGCTGCTGGCCGGCGGCGACGATCCAGCCGCCGCGCTGAACGGCCTGAAGAACATCACCATCGTCTCGGCGCTGCCGTTCGTCGTGGTGATGCTCGTGCTCTGCGTGGCCCTGTGGAAGGACCTCTCCAGCGACCCGCTGGTCCTCAAACGGGAGCTCGCGGTGCAGGTGCTGGCCGAGACGGTCGACACCGGCGTCGAGAAGCACGACGGCGAGCCGTTCGAGCTCTCCACCTCGGCGTCGTCCGCCACGGAGGACGCCGACGACACCCCGGCCACCCCGGAGAACGGCGTGCCGGTGGTCGCCGACGGCGGTGTGATCGCCAAGGACTGATCGCCAAGGACTGAGGTGAAAATCCGTTGCCGGGCTCCGGCCCGGCAACGGAGCATCAGCCCATGACCGATCTCTCCCGCCTGCTCGCGGCGTACGACGAACAGCTCCGCACCGACGCGGAGACGCCCAGTGCCGTCTCCGTCACCCTGCTGGGGCCCCTGCGGCTCGTCACCTTCCTGGGCGGGCGGGGCTTCGTCACCTACCGCGACCTCGGCGGCGCCGACGAGGCGGGGGTGCGCGAGCTCGTCGACGGCACGGTGGCCCACTTCCGGGCCGACGGCGGCATCACGAAGGTCGAGTGGAAGACCCGCGGCCACGACCACGCGCCGGGGCTGCACGAGGCCCTGCTGGCGCACGGGTTCGAGCCCGAGGAGCCGGAGTCGATCATGATCGGCGACGCGGCGGCCCTCGCGGTCGACGTCCCGCTGCCCGACGGCGTCACCCTGCGCCGCGTCACCGAGGAGCCGGACGTCCGCGCCATGTGCGCCATGCAGGACGAGGTGTTCGGCAGCCCGGTCTCGGACAGGACGGCGAACGCCATCCTGCGCCGGCAGGCGATCGACCCGAGCATGGAGCTGTGGGTCGCGGAGGCCGACGGCCAGATCGTGACCGCGGGCCGGCTGGAGCCCGTGCCGGACACCGACTTCGCCGGGATCTGGGGCGGCAGCACCCGCACGGAGTGGCGCGGCCGCGGCATCTACCGGGCGCTGACGGCGGCCCGCGCGCGCTCGGCACTGGCGCAGGGCAAGAGCCTGATCAACAGCGACTCCACCGAGTACTCGCGTCCCATCCTGGAGCGCTACGGCTTCGCCAAGGTGTCGACCACGACGCCCTACGTCTGGGAGCGCTGACCGGCTGAGCCGGCCGACGCCGCCCCGTGCGACGCCGCCCCGGCCGGGCCCGGCCGGGGGCGTCAGTCCGCGCGCCGCCGGCCCATGATGTTGGCCGGCTCGCTGACGCCGGCGTACCGGAAGCCGGGCAGCAGGTCCACGAACCCCAGGCGCCGGTAGAGCACCTTGGCCCGGTCGTCCGGGTCGGCGGTGGTGGACAGCAGGACGTGGCGGTGCGGGGTCCGGTCGAGCAGGGCGCGCAGCAGCGCGGTCCCGAGGCCCCGGCCCTGGTACCCGGGCAGGATCTCCAGCTCGTTGAGCTCGAACGTGTCCACCGTCCACTCGCCGTGCCCGGCCCGGTCGAGCGCGGGTCCCACCTGCTGCGGCCACCAGTGGCCGGGCTGGTAGTCGAACCCGTACACGAAGCCCACCAGCGCGCCGTCCTCGAACGCGCCGAAGGTCAGCGCGCCGTCGTAGAGGGGCAGGTAGGCGAGCCGGGTGTCGCGGAAGTGGTCGCGGCGCTCGTCCGAGTAGCCGAAGGCGCGCTGGAAGATCCCGGCGATCTCGTCCGCGCGCCGCAGCACCTCGGAGGTCTCCAGCGCCCGGATCGTCATGTCGGCACGCTAGCGCCGTCCGTCGGGCTCGGCGCGAGGGACGACCGCGGCCAGATAGGTCGCGACCTCGGCGTCGGACCAGCCGTGCGCCTCGCGCAGGCCCGCCGAGATCATCGCCAGGTACGCCGCGGACGGCGCCGCGTGGGGCCGCCCCGCGTGCCCGTGCGGCGCGGTGAAGGTGAGCATCGGCAGCCCGTCCAGCCGCCCCACGGCGATGAGCGTCTCGTACCGGCCAGGCCCCGCGGTGTGGCGCGCGGTGCGGCGGCCCGCGACCCCCGAGCGCAGCCAGGCCTCCACCGGGTCGTCGGGTACGGGGGAGCGGTGCATCTCCTGGGCGGCGATGTCGGCGAGCTGGGCGGCCGTGATCCGGTACGCGCGGGCCGGCGTCGGGCCCTCGGCGTCGTGGTCGTAGAAGGCGGTACCGCCGCCCCACACGGCGGACTCGCCCGCGAACCAGAGCCGCCCGGGCAGGTGGACCGGCCGGTCCTCGCGGGGCGGGGTGCGGTCCCGGGCGCCGGGGTAGTGCCGCCGCGCGCCGGGCGGCCGGCCGCCCTGGAGGTAGCAGGCCAGCCGGGCCCGGGCCATGTTCGACCCGTAGCTCGCGTACCAGACCTCGGCGCTCAGCGGGCTCGCCTCGGACTGCTCGGTGCCAGGCACATGCCCGACACCGTACGTGGTATGCCACCGCCCGGGAACCGCGTGGCCGTGGGCCACGCATGACCCGGACCTGCCCAGGACGGAACCCAGGAGACCTCGCGCGCGTTGCCCAGGCGGAGTTGGACAAGCGTCCTAGACTCGATCTGGCAGGGATTCTTACGAGGCGGAGTGTGTGTCGTGGTTCAAGGCAAGGTCATCAGGTTCGACGAGGTTCGCGGCTACGGGTTCGTTGCACCGGACACCGGTGGCGACGACGTGTTCATCCACGTCAACGACCTCGAGTTCGACAAGCGCAACCTCGCCGTGGGTGCGGTCGTGGACTTCGCGGTGGAGGACGGCGACCGGGGCCTGAAGGCCTCCACGGTCACCCTGGTGGCACCGGCCCCAGCCCTGGCCCCGGCGATGACGGCGACCGCCGTCGGCGCGGGTGCGACGGCGGCGCCCGTCCCCACGTTCCTCCCGCCCCTGCCCGAGGCCGGTTCGCGGCCCGAGGGCGACGGTCCGTCCGAGCGTGAGTTCGCGGTCGAGGTGACCGAGGTGCTGCTCGCCGGAGTGCCCACCCTGACCGCCGAGCAGGTGCTCGCGACCCGCGGCGCCTTCGTCGCGGTGGCGCGTTCCCACGGATGGGTGTGAAATTTCACCCGAGGTGTTACCACTCTGTTTCCGTTCTTGATGTGCGGCGACGGCGCCGCTACGGAGCGATATCAGGTCGGTAACGATCAGATCCGCCAAACGGCGAACTAGGGCAAACCCTCCCATCGCGTGAGTAGCGTGAGCGGAAACCATGACGGTGACGGACATCTCACCCCCGTGCGCTGCGGCGTAGCGGGGGTGACCACGGCGCCGGCATTCCCCTGAGGAGGAACATTGAAGATCAGGCGACTGAGCGCCGCCGTCGCGGTGGCCGCCAGTGGCGCGCTGCTGTTCTCGGCGTGCACCAGCCCGGCGGGTAACGACGACCCGGCCGAAGGTGAGTCCACGGCGACGTCGGCCGCGGCCGACGGTCCGTGCAAGGCTGACCTCGGGGACGTCACCACCGCCGACGGTGAGATCAAGGTGTCGGTCGAGGACGAGTTCCTCGGCTACAACACGAACACCCCGGAGACCTACTCCACGTACAACAGCGCGGTGACCGAGCGCCTGTTCGGCGGCTTCTGGTACTTCGGCAACGACGGCTCCATCTGCACCGACGACGAGTACGGCACCTACGAGGCCACGTCCGAGGACCCGCTGCAGGTCCAGTACACCCTCAACGACGAGGCGGCCTGGTCGGACGGCACCCCGATCACCTACGCGGACTACCTGCTCGACTGGGCGGCCCAGGCCATCACCGAGGACGGCAAGGTCACCGACGACGGTTCCGAGACCCCGCTGTTCAACCACATCTCCGGACTGACGCTGGGTGACTACGTGCCCGAGGGTCCGCAGGCGGACTCCCCGGACGCCAAGTCGTTCACCTACGACTACGAGCGCGTCTACGCCGACTGGAAGATCCAGATCGGCTCGCCGTTCCCGGCCCACGTGGTCGCCGAGCAGGCGGGCGTCTCCACGGAGGAGCTCGTCACCGCGATCCAGGACCTCGACCTCGACGTCCTGAAGAAGGCCGCCAAGTTCTGGAACGAGGGCTGGCTGTCGCAGCCGGGCGACGTCCCGGACCCGGCGATCGCCCCCGTCAGCGGCCCGTACGACTTCAAGGCCGACGGCTGGGAGGCCGGCCAGTACATCACCCTCGAGGCGAACGACAAGTACTGGGGCACGCCCGCCGCGACCAAGGAGCTGACCTTCCGCTTCGTGGCCGCCGACGCGCAGATCCAGGCGCTCGCCAACGGTGACCTCGACGTCATCCAGCCGAACGGCCCGACCGTCGACACGGTGACGCAGCTCGAGCAGCTCGGTGACGCCGTCAAGGTGGACACCAACCAGAACCTGACCTGGGAGCACCTCGACTTCAACTTCAACTCGGGCATCTTCTCCGACTCGCTGGAGGCCCGTGAGGCGTTCGCGCTCTGCGTGCCGCGCCAGAAGATCGTGGACGACCTGATCAAGCCGATCGCCCCCGAGGCCGTCGTCATGGACGCCCGCGAGGTCTTCCCGTTCCAGGACAACTACGAGGCCACGGTCTCCGAGTCCTACGACGGCCGGTACGACGAGGTCGACATCGAGGGCGCCAAGGAGAAGTTCGCTGCCGCGGGCCTCAAGGAGGGCGAGAAGGTTCGCATCGGCTACGCCGCGCCGAACCCGCGTCGTGCCGCCGAGGTCGAGGCCATCAAGTCCTCGTGCGACCAGGTCGGCTTCGACATCGTCGACTCGGCCGCGCCGGACTTCTTCGACAAGGACCTGCCGAACGGTGACTACGAGGTCGCGCTGTTCGCCTGGGCCGGCTCGGGCCAGATCGCCTCGGGCGAGAACATCTACTCCTCCACCGGTCAGCAGAACTACGGTGGCTACTCCGACAAGACCGTGGACGAGGCCTGGAAGACGCTGGCCGGCACCACGGACGAGGCGGTGCACGCCGAGCAGACCGTGATCATCGAGAAGCAGCTGTGGGACACCCTGTTCGGTATCCCGCTGTTCGCCCACCCGGGCGTCATCGCCAGCAGCTCGAGCCTGGAGAACGTCCGCAACACCGCCGCTCAGAGCGGTGTGCTGTGGAACTCCGAGCAGTGGGCCCGCGCCTCCTGACGCGAGCCTGACGCAAGACCTGCGGGGAAGGGCGCCTCTGGTCCCTTCCCCGCAGGGCTGTTCGCTCCCGGTCAGGATTATTTCCAGTCCTGACCAGGGCGGATGGCAGCAATTTTCATCCTGTGTCCTATAGTGACACGCTGATCGCATTCCCCAGCAGACGCCGTGCTGCGTCCGCCTCGAAGGGCCCAACCCGTGCTCAAGTTCATCCTCCGGCGCGTCGGCGCCTCGGCGCTCGTCCTGCTCGGCGCCTCACTGCTCGTGTATGTCCTGACCATCAACTCGGGCGATCCGCTCAAGGACCTGCGCGAGTCCAACTCCCAGAACAAGCAGCAGCTCATCGACCAGCGGATCGCGCTGATGCGGCTCGACGATCCCTGGTACGAGCGCTACTGGGACTGGCTCAAGGGTGTCGGAGGCTGTTTCACCGGCAACTGTGACCTCGGCGTCACCGTGAACGGCGTCGACGTGCTCGGCCTGACGCAGCAGGCGGCCAGCTCCACGCTGCGCCTGGTGACCGTGGCCACGCTGCTCGCCATCGTCGTCGGCATCGCGCTCGGCATCCTCACCGCGATCCGGCAGTACTCGGGCTTCGACTACTCGATCACGTTCAGCGCGTTCCTCTTCTTCTCGCTGCCGGTCTTCTGGGCGGCCACGCTGCTCAAGGAGTTCGCGGCCATCCAGTACAACAACTGGATCGCCGACGGGCACTATGCGCCGTTGACCATAGTGATAGTCGCCGTGGTGGCGGCCTTCCTGCTCCAGGCGGTGCTCGGCGGTACCAGGAAGCGCAGGCTCCTGACGGCGGCGGCCGTGTTCGCGTTCGTCATGGTCGTCCTCTTCGTCTTCAACGCCCTCGACTGGTGGCGCAACCCGATGTTCGGCATCGGCGGCGTGCTCGTCGTCTCGCTCGCCGCGGGTGTGCTCGTGACCTCGCTCGTCGCCGGCATCCGCAACCGGCGCGCGCTCTACGCGGCGCTCACCACCGCCGCGGTCGGCACGATCTCCTACCTCGCGTTCGCGCCGCTCCTGGTCAACAGCCCGAGCTGGCTGCTGCTGGGCGGGCTGTTCGTGCTCGCCGTGCTCGTCTCGGTGGGGATCGGCGCCGCCTGGGGCGGCTACGCCCGCAAGCAGGCCATGCTGATCACCGGGATCACGGGTGTCATCACCAGCCTCGTGGTCGTGGCGGACATCCTCATCGCGCACTGGTCCACCTTCCTGGGCATCAAGTCGCGCCCGATCTCGACGATCGGCTCGCAGACGCCGAACTTCACCGGTGAGTTCTGGGAGCAGGTGCTCGACATGGGCACGCAGATCCTGCTGCCGACCATCCTGCTCACCCTGGTCTCCGTGGCGAGCTACTCGCGGTACACGCGGTCCTCCATGCTGGAGACGCTGAACCAGGACTACGTGCGCACCGCACGGTCCAAGGGTCTGTCCGAGCGCGAGGTCATCGTCAAGCACGCGTTCCGCAACGCGCTGATCCCGATCACCACGATCATCGCGTTCGACTTCGCGGGCATCATCGGCGGCGCGATCATCACGGAGCAGGTGTTCGGCTGGAAGGGCATGGGTGCCCTGTTCCAGGACGGCCTGAACGCCGTCGACCCGGCGCCGGTGATGGCGTTCTTCCTCGTCACGGGCATTGCGGCCGTGCTGATGAACCTGCTGGCAGACATCGCGTACGCGGCCCTCGACCCCCGGATCCGGCGCTGAGCGCGGGCCACGGCAGGAGACACAGACATGAGTGACATCAGGAACAGCAACCCCGGCGGCGAGGACTACGAGCCGCAGGTCACCGCCTCCGGCGTCGACGCCGTCGGCCTCGCGGCCGGCGGCTCCGCCGACCCGCTGCCCGGCGAGGACAAGTCCTACAGCCAGGGCCAGCTCGTCGCGCGCCGGTTCTTCCGGCACCGGGCCGCCCTCACCTCGATGATCGTGCTGGGCATCATCATCGTGGTGGCGTTCACGTCCATCGGCGTCGGCGACATCCCCGGCTGGTGGCCCAAGGACTACAGGCTCCAGTACGACAAGATCGGGGACGGCGCGCCCACCTGGGAGTACCCCTTCGGTCAGGACACCGGCGGCAAGGACTACTTCGCGCTGGTCATGCGCGGCACGCAGTTCTCGCTGATCATCGCGTTCGCCGTCGGCATCATCTCCACGATCGTGGGCACGCTCATCGGTGCGCTGGCGGGGTTCTACCGCGGGTGGCTCGAGTCGATCCTCATGCGGGTGACCGACGTCTTCATCGTCATCCCGCTGCTGGTGATCGCGGCCGTGCTCGGCAAGACGGCCTCGAGCTGGGGCATCCTCGGCCTGGCCCTCGTGCTCGGCCTCGTCACCTGGACGAGCCTGGCCCGCCTGGTGCGCGGTGAGGTGCTCTCGCTGCGCGAGCGTGACTTCGTGCTCGCCGCCCAGGCGGTCGGCACCGGCCCCTGGCGCATCATCACGCGGCACGTGCTGCCCAACGCCGTCGGCGTGATCATCGTGTCCGCGACGCTCTCGATCTCGGCGGCGATCCTGCTCGAGACGTCGCTGAGCTTCCTCGGGTTCGGCGTCCAGGCGCCCGACACCTCGCTGGGCACCCTCATCAACGACTACCAGGCCGCCTTCGCGACGCGGCCGTGGCTGTTCTGGTGGCCGGGCCTGATGATCCTGACCATCGCCCTGTGCGTGAACTTCATCGGCGACGGCCTGCGCGACGCGTTCGACCCCCGCCAGAACCGGACCAAGGACTGAGAATGACGACTCTCGACATCAGCGCCTCCGGCCCTGCCACGGCGACCGGCGACGCCGTCCTCGCCTTCGAGGACCTCACCGTCACCTTCAAGACCGAGTTCGGCGACGTGCACGCCGTCAAGGGCATCGACCTGGAGGTCCGGCCCGGCGAGGTCGTCGCGCTCGTGGGCGAGTCCGGCTCGGGCAAGTCCGTCACGTCGATGACGGCGCTCGGCCTGCTGCCCCGCAACGCGCGCGTCGGCGGCACCATCCGCGTGGGCGACAAGGTGGTGGGCGGCCTCGACGGCCGCGGCCTGCGCAACATGCGCGGCAACGACGTGGCCATGGTCTTCCAGGAGCCCATGACCGCGCTGAACCCGGTGCTCACCATCGGTGACCAGCTCACCGAGGGCCTGCAGCTGCACGGCATCGCCTACGGCAAGCAGGCGACGGCGCGGGCCGCCGAGCTGCTCGCCATGGTCGGCATCCCCGAGCCCGAGCGCCGGCTCAAGCAGTACCCGCACGAGCTGTCCGGCGGTCAGCGGCAGCGCGTCGTCATCGCCATGGCGATCGCGTGCGACCCCAAGGTGATCATCGCCGACGAGCCCACCACCGCCCTCGACGTGACCGTGCAGGCCGACATCCTCGACCTGCTGCGCTCGCTCAAGGACAAGCTGAACACCGGCATCCTGCTGATCACCCACAACATGGGCGTCGTGGCCGACATGGCCGACCGCGTCGCCGTCATGCTCAAGGGTGACCTCGTGGAGACGGGCACCGCCGACCAGGTGCTCAACCACCCGCGGCACGAGTACACCAAGCGCCTGCTGGCCGCCGTGCCCCACCTGGGGTCCGGACCGGGCCAGTTCGGCGACGTCGCGCCCGTGGAGGCCGCACCCGAGGACCTGCCCGCGCTCGACCTGAACAACCTCGTCATCGAGTACCACCGCCTGGGCAAGCCCACCTTCCGGGCCGTCGACGACGTGTCGCTGTCGGTGGCGCAGGGCGAGATCGTGGGCCTCGTGGGCGAGTCGGGCTCCGGCAAGTCCACGATCGCCAAGTGCGCGCTGGGCCTCATCCCCGCGGCCTCCGGCTCGGCGTCGATCCTCGGGACCGACTTCGGCAAGCTGCGCGGCAAGGAGCTCAAGGCCCTGCGCAAGCGCATCGGCGTCGTCTTCCAGGACCCGGCGTCGTCCCTCAACCCGCGCTTGCCGATCGGTGACGTGATCGCGGAGCCGCTGGTGGTGCACAAGGAGGGCGACGAGCGGTCGCGGCGCCGTCGTGTGCTGGAGCTGCTCGACGCCGTCGAGCTGCCCCGCAGCGTCTACAACCGCTACCCGCACGAGCTCTCCGGTGGCCAGCGCCAGCGTGTGAGCATCGCCCGCGCGCTCACGCTCGACCCCGAGCTGCTGGTCGCGGACGAGCCGACGTCCGCCCTGGACGTGTCCGTGCAGGCCAACGTGCTGAAGATGTTCACGTCGCTGCAGGAGCGGTACAAGTTCGCGTGCCTCTTCGTCAGCCACGACCTCGCGGTGATCGACCTGCTCGCCCACCGCGTGGTGGTGCTGCAGAACGGCCGCATCGTGGAGCAGGGCCCCCGCGAGGAGGTGCTGCACCACCCCCGCGAGGAGTACACGCAGCGGCTCATCGCGGCCGCCCCGGTGCCGGAGCCGCTGGAGCAGCGGCGCCGGCGCGAGGCGCGGCACGCGCTGCTGAACAAGCTCGGCGAGGACGTCGCGGAGCTGCACGTCGACGAGGGCTACGAGCGTCCCGCGCCGCGCCAGGACGAGGGCAGCAACTCGTCCGGCCTCGGCGGCCTCATGGGCGGCAGCTGACCACCAGCCCCTGAACGTGTCAGACCCTCAGGTCACCATGGTGACCTGAGGGGCTGACACGTTGTGCTCGGGCTACTCGGTGGCGTCCACCGTGATGCGGACCTCGCCCGGGGGCAGCCGCGTCTCGGCATCGACCCAGGCGGCCTCGTCGCGCAGCCACACCCGGTCGTCCACGTGCACCCCGACGGCCTGCGTGGACTGCGCCGTCGCGACGGCCCACTGGCCGGTCGCCCAGCCGCCGCGCTGGGGGTCGTCGGGCGTCAGGGGCGTGGCGTCGACCGTCACGGTGGCCGACGCCGGGTCCTGCCGGTTCGGGTCCGCCGCGCCGGTCGCGGGCGCGAGCCCGAGGTCCCGGCCCAGCCGGCCCGCCACCGCGTCCCGGGCGGCGTCGGGGGTGACCTGGTCCGCGTCGGCGACGGGCGCGAGCTCGCACGACAGGGCCGCGGGGGAGTTGCCGGTCAGGGCGGAGGCCCAGGCGCGTGACCGCGTCTCGTGCTGCGCGTAGGCGTCGGGGTAGGCGGAGCGCTGCACGGTCTGCGCGGCGTCCGTCACCTCCATGTCCTCGTACCCCTCGACCTCGACCAGCACGTCGTAGAAGGCGTTGGTCGAGTACACCGGGTCGAGGATCTGCTGGGGGTCGCCCCAGCCCTGGGACGGCCGCTGCTGGAACAGCCCCACCGAGTCCCGGTCGCCGTAGTCGATGTTGATGAGCTTGGACTCCTGCAGCGCCGTGGCCAGGCCGATCGTGGCCGCCCGGGCCGGCAGGCCGCGGGCGACGGCGGTGCCGGCCACCAGCGCCGCGTTGTCCGCCTGGTTGGGCGAGAGATACCAGTTCGAGCCGTCGAGCACGGCGGTGCAGCGTTCGGTGACGGGCCCGGACCCCGTCAGCCGGTTCAGCCCGACGACGACGCCCACCGTGGCGACCGCGCACACGGCGCAGACCGTCACGATGTACTTCAGGGCGCGCCCCAGCTGCCGTCGCGGCGGGGGGCCGTCGACGGGTGGCGGGACCGAAGGGCCGGTCTCAGCCAGGATGGCCATACGTGCTCCCTGTCGTCCGGGGCGGTACCAGAAGGGCCACGAATTGTAATCCGCCTGGTCAGGGATGGTGCAAAACGGGGTACGGGGGCGCCTCAGTTGGCGTGCAGCACCTCGTTGAGCTCGATGCCGACGCCGGTCCGGTCGAGCACCTCGACGGCGCCCGTGGTGGAGTTCCGGCGGAAGAGCAGGTTGCTGCGGCCCGCGAGGTCGCGCGCCTTGACGGGGGCGGTGCCGTCACCGTACGGGTCGGCGGCCGCGCCGAGCACCGTCACCTTGGTGCCGGCGGTCAGGTACAGGCCGGCCTCGACCACGCAGTCGTCGCCGAGGGGGATGCCGAGGCCCGCGTTCGCGCCCAGCAGGCAGCGCTCGCCGAGCGACACGACCTGCTTGCCGCCGCCGGACAGGGTGCCCATGATCGAGGCGCCACCGCCGACGTCGGACCCGTCGCCCACGGTGACCCCGGCCGAGATGCGGCCCTCGACCATGGACACGCCGAGCGTGCCGGCGTTGAAGTTGACGAAGCCCTCGTGCATCACGGTGGTGCCGGGGGCGAGGTACGCGCCCAGGCGGACCCGGTCGGCGTCGGCGATCCGGACGCCCGACGGGACGAGGTAGTCGACCATGCGGGGGAACTTGTCCACGCCGAACACGGTGACGTGGCCGCGGGCGCGCAGGCGCAGCCGGGTCTCCTCGAAGCCCTCGACCGCGCACGGGCCGGCGCTGGTCCAGACCACGTTCGTCAGGGCGCCGAAGATGCCGTCCATGTTGAGGCCGTGCGGCTTGACCAGGCGGGCCGAGAGCAGGTGCAGGCGCAGGTAGGCGTCCGGCACGCTCTTCGGCGGGTCGGCGAGGTCGATCTGCGTGGTCACGATCTCCAGCCGGACGCCGCGGACGTCGTCCGCGCCTGCGGCCGCCGCGAGTGCCTCGGGCGGGACGGCGCCGGCGGGCGCGTCGCCGAGGGCGGGCTCCGGGTACCAGGTGTCGAGGGTGGTGCCGTCGTCGGCGATCGTGGCAAGGCCGAAGCCCCATGCGGTCGTCATGCCTCCAGCCTAACGGCCAGGACGAGCGCCTAGGCTTGCCCTGTGGACAACGCGATCGACCCTGCCCTGCTCGACCCGTCCGGCGAGGGGGCCGACCTCGTCGCCCTCACCCGGATCCTGTGCGACATCCCGTCCGTCAGCGGCGACGAGAAGGCCCTCGCCGACACGATCGAGGCGGTCCTGCGGGCCTGCCCGCACCTGGACGTGCTGCGCGACGGCGACGCCCTGGTGGCCCGGACGCACCTCGGCCGGGACCGGCGCGTGGTGGTGGCCGGCCACATCGACACCGTGCCGATCGCGGACAACCTGCCGACCCGCCTGGTCGAGCAGGACGGCGCGACCGAGCTCTGGGGCCGCGGCACCGTGGACATGCTCGGCGGGGTCGCCGTCGCGCTCGCCCTGGCGGTGGAGCTCGGGGCGCCCGGCACCGCGCCCGCGCACGACCTGACGTGGATCTTCTACGACCACGAGGAGGTCGACTCCGCGCTGAACGGCCTGGGCCGCCTGGCGCGCAACCACCCGGAGCTGCTGCGGGGCGACTTCGCGATCCTGGGCGAGCCGTCGAACGCCGGCATCGAGGGCGGCTGCAACGGCACGATGCGGATCGAGGTGCGCACGCACGGCGTCGCCGCGCACTCGGCGCGGGCGTGGACGGGCGAGAACGCGATCCACGCGGTCGCGCCCGTGCTGACCCGGCTCGCGGCCTACGCGCCGCGCGAGGTCGAGGTGGACGGACTGGTCTACCGCGAGGGCCTGAACGCCGTGCGGATCGACGGCGGCATCGCGGGCAACGTCATCCCCGACGCCTGCACGGTGGAGGTGAACTATCGTTTCGCCCCCTCGCGCTCCGTGGCCGAGGCGGAGGCCCACCTGCGGGAGGTCTTCGAGGGCTTCGAGGTGCTCGTGACGGACGCCGCGGGCGGCGCCCGGCCCGGCCTCGACGACCCGCTGGCGGCCCAGTTCGTGCAGTCGGTGCTGGCCACGACGGGTGGCGCGCCCGCCCCCAAGTACGGGTGGACGGACGTGGCCCGGTTCGCCGAGCTCGGGGTGCCCGCGGTCAACTTCGGTCCGGGCGACCCGCTCCTCGCGCACAAGGACGACGAGCACCTCCCCGTCGCGCAGCTCGCGCAGTGCCGCGACGCGCTGCGAGCCTGGCTGCTCGACGACTAGTTTGGTCGCATGAGCGACGACGGCATTCCACAGTCCGGCCGCGGCTATCGCCGTGGTCCGGTGCTCCTGCGCGGGAACCAGATCCCCCGCACCACGACGGACCAGCGCCTCCTGGCACCCGACCAGGACACCGACTGGCTGCACTCGGACCCCTGGCGGGTGCTGCGCATCCAGAGCGAGTTCGTGGAGGGTTTCGGCGCGCTCGCCGAGCTGGGCGAGGCGGTCTCGGTGTTCGGCTCCGCACGCACCAAGCCCGGCCACGCCGACTACGTCGCGGGCGAGACCGTGGGCCGGCTGCTGGTCGAGGCGGGCTACGCCGTCATCACGGGCGGCGGGCCCGGCATCATGGAGGCCGCGAACAAGGGTGCGGCGGAGGCCGGCGGTACGTCGGTCGGTCTCGGTATCGAGCTGCCCTTCGAACAGGGCGTCAACGAGTACGTGAATCTCGGTATCAACTTCCGGTACTTCTTCGCGCGAAAGACGATGTTCCTGAAGTACGCGCAGGGATTCATCGTGATGCCCGGAGGATTCGGCACCTTCGACGAGCTCTTCGAGGCCGTCACCCTGGTGCAGACCCACAAGGTGACGCAGTTCCCGATCGTCCTGGTGGGAAAGAAGTACTGGGGCGGGCTCCTGGAGTGGGTCCGGACGACGGCTCTGGAGCACGGTGTCATCAGCGCCGCCGACCTCGACATCATCCACCTGACCGACGACCCCGCCGACGCCGTGCGGCACGTGGTCGACCGGGCCCACCAGATCGCGGCCGAGCAGGCGGCGCTGCAGGCCGCGGCCGCCGCGGAGCGCGCCACGGAGCAGGCGTCGGCCGCGGGCCGCCACGACGCCGTCGTGGGCAACTCCTAGGTGGACCACCCGGAAGCCCCCGCCGACGCGGTGCCGCCTCCGTCCGCCCCGCTGGTGCTGCGCGGGCGTGCGGTCGGACGGGACGGGCGCACCGTGCGCCCGGTGGTGATGGCGGTGCTGAACCGCACCACCGACTCGTTCTACGCGCCCGCGCGCGTGCCCGACGACGCCGCGGCGCTGGCCGCCGCGGAACGTGCGTACGCCGACGGCGCCGAGATCCTCGACGTCGGCGGCGTGCGGGCCGGCAACGGAACGCCGGTCGACGAGGCGGAGGAGATCCGCCGCGTCGTGCCGTTCGTGGCCGCGGTGCGCCGCGCCGTGCCCGACCTGCTCGTCTCGGTCGACACCTGGCGCGCCGGGGTGGCCCGCGCGGCGATCGACGCCGGGGCGGACCTGATCAACGACACCTGGGCGGGCCACGACCCCGGCCTGGTGGAGGTGGCGGGCGCGGCCGGTGTCGGCGTCGTCTGCTCGCACACGGGCGGGGCCGTGCCGCGCACGGACCCGTACCGCGTGGAGTACCCCTCGACCGACGACGACGGGGGCGACGCGCTGCTGGCCGACGTCGTGGCCACCCTGCGGGCCGCCGCCGAGCGGGCCGTGGCCTGCGGTGTGCCGCGGGAGTCCGTGCTCGTGGACCCGACCCACGACTTCGGCAAGAACACGTGGCACTCGCTGCACCTTCTGCGGCGCACGGGCGCCCTCGCGGGGCTGGGCTTCCCGCTCCTGATGGCGCTGTCCCGCAAGGACTTCGTGGGGGAGACGCTCGACCTGCCGCCCGAGGAGCGCCTGGAGGGCACGCTCGCCGCGACGGCGGTCGCCGCGTGGCTCGGTGCCCGGGTCTTCCGGGCGCACGACGTGACCGCGACCCGCCGGGTGCTCGACCTCGTGGCGGCCGTGCGCGACGAGGCGCCGCCCGCCGCCGCGCTGAGGGGTCTCGCCTGAGCCCACGCACGATTCGAGCGGCTTCCCGGCACCCGATCCGGTGAAGCGCCACGAATGGGCGAGTGGAAAGTAAGGGGCGCCATTTGAACTAGAATGGCTCTGTGCCCTCGGCGTTCGCCGGAGACATGAATGCTGCTACACACCGGACAACGGAATGGGAGAGCCACACATGGCTGCGATGAAGCCGCGAACGGGTGACGGACCGCTCGAGGTCACCAAGGAGGGGCGCGGCATTGTCATGCGTGTGCCGCTCGAGGGCGGCGGTCGGCTCGTCGTCGAGCTCAACGCGACCGAGGCGAGCGAGCTCGGGGACGCACTCCAGACCGTCGTCGGCTGAACTCTTTCGACGGTCGTCCGCCGCGGGGACCAGCCTCTTCGAGGGTCAGCGGCGGACGGCCAGCAGCAGGCCGTCCCCGCTCGGCAGCATGGCGGGGAGCACCCGCTCGTCGTTGCGCAGCGTCCGGCCCACCTCGCGGACCACGGTGGTGAGCTCGTCGCGGCGCGCGGGGTCCGCCACCCGGTCGCGCAGCAGCGCACCGTCGACGGCGAGCACACCGCCCGGGCGCAGCAGGCGCAGGGCCTCGTCGACGTACTCGGGGTAGGCCAGCGGGTCGCTGGCCACCAGCACCAGGTCGTAGGCGCCGTCGGCCAGCCGGGGCAGCACGTCCGCGGGCCGGCCGGGGATGATCCGGGTCCGCTGCGGGGCCACGCCGTCCTCGGCGAACGCCGTCCGCGCGGCCCGCTGGTGCTCGACCTCGCGGTCGATCGTGGTGAGCTGGCCGTCGGCCGGCATGCCGCGCAGCAGCCACAGCGCGGCCACGCCGGCGCCGGTGCCCACCTCGACCACGGCGTGCGCGTTCGAGGCGGCGGCGAGCACCCGCAGCACCGCGCCCACCCCCGGCAGGACGGCCGGGCAGCCCAGCTCCGAGGCGCGTTCGCGGGCGCGCAGCAGCACCTCGTCCTCGGGGACGAAGGCCTCGCTGTAGACCCAGGCCGCGACCTTGCCGTGGCCTGATGGCTCCGCTGTGCTGATGGCTTCCTCCGCTGAACCGGGCAGTTGTGTACATCACGTGCGGCGTCAGGGTACAGCCCGTGGGAACGCCTGGGCTTTGACGTACGTTGAGAGGACGATGACTTCCGTGAGCACTCGACCAGCAGCAGACGCATCCGCGTCGGCACCCTCCGGGGCCGGCGCCGCCGACCTGCCCTGGCAGCCGCCGACCTGGGAAGCGATCGTGCGGGAGCACTCCGCACGCGTCTACCGGCTCGCCTACCGGCTGACCGGTAACAAGCAGGACGCCGAGGACCTGACCCAGGAGACGTTCATCCGGGTTTTCCGCTCGCTGTCGAGCTACACCCCGGGCACGTTCGAGGGCTGGCTCCACCGCATCACGACCAACCTGTTCCTGGACCAGGCGCGCCGCAAGAAGCGCATCCGCATGGAGGCGATGGGTGACGACGACGGCCACGTCGCCGACACCGGTGACTTCGGCCGCCCGGAGCGCGGCTACGAGCACGCCAACCTGGACCAGGACGTGCAGAAGGCGCTCGACGCCCTGCGCCCCGAGTACCGCGCCGCGGTGGTGCTGTGCGACATCGAGGGACTGAGCTACGAGGAGATCGCCGTGACCCTGGGCGTCAAGCTCGGCACCGTCCGCTCCCGTATCCACCGTGCCCGTGCCCAGCTCCGCGACGCGCTGGAGCACCTGGCCCCGACGCGCGGCGGCGTGCGATGAGCCACCTGGGCGACCTCGTCAGCGCGCTGGCTGACGGGCAGCTCTCGCCCGCGGACACGGAGCGCGCCCTGGCCCACGTGACGATGTGCCGGCTGTGCGCCCGCGAGCTCGACACCGCCCGCGCGGCCCGCCGCGCGCTCTCGTCCGCCGCCGACGTGATGCCCGACCCGGCCCTCACGGCCCGGCTGATGGCGCTCCAGGCGAGCATCCCGCCCACCGACGAGGACCCGCTGCGCCGCCCGTTCCTGGGCCCGGACCCGCTGGCCGCGCCGGTGTGGTCGGCCTCGGCGTTCGACGGCTTCGACGGCCGGATCGACCGTCCGGCGCGCCGCCGCCGGGCCGCCCGGATCACCGCCCTCGGCGTGGGCGGCGCGGGCGTGCTGGGCCTGGCCCTGTTCACGCTCGGCGACGTGCCCGTGGTCTCCCCGCAGCTCTCGGCGCAGACCAGCATGACGATGCTCGGCCGCACCGGGCCCGACGCCGCGGCGGCGGGCCAGGACGTGCTGGCCGGCCTCGATGTCGACGCCGACCAGGTGACGCCCGCCGCGCTCGACTGGGTCGCGGACAACGGCTGGGTGGCACCCGCCGACCTGCCCGACGGCTACTCGGTCTCGGCCATGCGGCTGGTGGGCGACGAGGGCCAGACCCTGGAGATCGACCTGACCGGTCCCTCCGGGCACGCGGTGGTCCGCGAGCGGGCCGGCCAGCTGGCCCGGAGCGGCACCACGGTGGGCGGCGTGCAGGTGCTCGCCACGGAACCCGCACACGTGGCATGGCAGTCCGACGACATGGTGGTCGACGTGGTCGCCGACGCGCCCGAGGAGGTACTGACCGAGCTCGTGGCGTCCTTCGGTGAGCATGGCTACGATGCCGGGGTCCTGCCCCGCATCGCCCGCGGGTGGCACACCGTGACAGGAGCCATCGAAAGCCCATGACCGACGAGAACCCGTTCGCGCCCCCCACACCGCGCGCAGCAGTGCCCCCCGCGAACGAGCCGGCGGTCCCGGCCCCGGGGAGCACGCCCGAACCCGCGCCCGGGGGAGCGCCGGCCGAGCGGCCGGCAGAGACGACGTCGGCGCAGCAGCACCCGACCCAGCAGCTTCCGGCGCGGCCCGCCGACCGGCCCACCGCACAGCTTTCGACGACGGGCTACCTGACCACGCTGCCGGCGCCGTCGGCCGCCGGTGCCCACGAGCCGGGGTCCCACGGGTCCGGCTCCCACGAGTCCGGCTCGCACGCCCCGGGACACGACTCCGCGGCCGGGCACCCCGGTACCGCGCACGACCCCGGGCCCTACGGCACCGCGCAGCCGCCCCGGTCGCGCCGCGGCCGGCTCGGCGCGGGCACGGTGTCCGCCGTCGTGCTGCTCGGCCTGCTCGCCGGCGCGGCCGGCGGGGTGGGCGCGTACGCGCTGCTGGACTCCCGCACCGCGGCGCGCCCGGCGGACGCCGCGCTGCCGCAGCACGCCGCGGGGACCACCCAGGTGGAGCGTCCCGAGGGCTCGGTCGCCGCGATCGCCGCGGCCGCGCTGCCGAGCGTGGTCTCGATCGAGGTGCGCGCCCCGCAGGGCGTGGCGACCGGGTCGGGCATGATCCTCAAGTCCGAGGGCTACATCCTCACGAACAACCACGTGGTCGCCGAGGCGGCCTCCGGGGCCGACGTGACCGTGACGTTCTCCGACGGGCACGAGCAGCCCGCCGAGCTCGTGGGGGCCACGCCGGACTACGACCTGGCCGTCATCCGGGTCGACGAGACCGGCCTGGAGCCGCTCGTGCTGGGCGACTCCGACGACGTCGTGGTGGGCGACTCCGTGCTCGCCGTCGGCTCGCCGCTCGGCCTGGAGGCCACGGTCACCACGGGCATCGTCAGCGCGCTGCACCGCCCCGTGAAGGCGGGCGAGTCCGCGGAGGCGGCGTTCATCGACGCCATCCAGACGGACGCCGCGATCAACCCCGGCAACTCCGGCGGCCCGCTCGTGAACTCGGCGGGCGAGGTCATCGGCATCAACTCGGCCATCGCGCAGGGGCCGGGCACAACCACGGCCACCGGCAACATCGGCCTCGGCTTCGCCATCCCGTCCAACCAGGCCCGGCACACGGCCGAGCAGCTCATCGAGACGGGCTCGGCGACGTTCCCGATCATCGGCGTCCTGCTCGACCCGGCCTACCAGGGCGAGGGCGTCCAGGTGTCCCAGGAGCCGCAGCAGGGCACGCCCGCCGTGACGCCGGACGGTCCTGCCGACCAGGCAGGCATCAAGCCGGGCGACGTGATCCTCTCCGTGGACGGCCGGCCCGTGTCGGTCGCGGACGAGCTGATCGTCGCGATCCGCGCCAAGGCCCCGGGCGACCCGGTGACGCTCCAGGTGCGGTCCGGCAAGAACGAGCGCGAGGTCCGCGTGGTGCTCGAAGAGCGGTCGAGCGGCCAGTGAACGGGGTTCATCCGGCGTTCTCCGGGCTGTCCCGCGACGCGAGTAGGCTCTGACCCGTGTTCGGTATCAACGGCTGGGAGTTCGTGATCATCATCGTGATCGCGATGCTCGTCATCGGCCCTGAGCGGCTGCCCACCTATGCGGAACAGCTCGGCGCGATGGTGCGCCGTGGCCGCGACCTGCTCCAGAACGCGAAGGCGCGGGTCGACGACGAGCTCGGGCCGGAGTTCAGCGACGTGGACTGGTCCAAGCTCGACCCGCGCCAGTACGACCCGCGCAAGATCGTGCGGGACGCCCTGCTGGACGACAGCCCGTCGGAGTACTCGCGGTCCGCCGCCGCGCAGGCAGCGGACGGCGTGGCGGCACGGAACGGCATGTCAGCGACGTCGGCCGGCCCGGCCGCGGAACCCGGGAAGGCACCGTACGACGACGAAGCGACCTGAGGATTCGGTGAGCGTGGACGGACCTGCCAGAATGTGGGCCATGTCGTCCTTCACCTCGACCGCGCCGGAACCAGCTGCTGTGGCCGACGTCCCCACCCGGAAGCGCATCTTCTCCGGGATGCAGCCCACCGACGGTTCCCTCCACCTGGGCAACTACATCGGTGCGTTGTCCCAGTGGATCGCGCTGCAGGACTCCTACGACGCGCTCTACTGCGTCGTGGACCTGCACGCGCTGACGGTCAACCCCGACCCGGCGCTGCTGCGCGAGCGCACCCGGCGCACGGCCGCGCAGTACCTGGCGGGCGGCATCGACCCGGAGCGGTCCATCCTCTTCGTGCAGTCGCACGTCGCTGCCCACGCCGAGCTGGCGTGGCTGCTGAGCTGCCAGACCGGCTTCGGCGAGGCCGGCCGGATGACGCAGTTCAAGGACAAGTCCGCCAAGCAGGGCAGCGAGGGCACCACGGTCGGGCTCTTCACCTACCCCGTGCTCATGGCGGCCGACATCCTGCTGTACGACGCCGGCCTGGTCCCCGTGGGCGAGGACCAGCGTCAGCACCTGGAGCTCACCCGGGACCTCGCGGAGCGCCTGAACACCCGCTTCGGCGAGGGCACCGCCGTCGTGCCGGACGCGCACATCGTCAAGGCCGTGGCCAAGATCCAGGACCTGCAGGACCCGAGCGCCAAGATGAGCAAGTCCAGCACGGGCGGCAAGGGCGTCGTCTGGCTGCTGGAGGACCCGAAGAAGGCGGTCAAGGCCATCAAGTCGGCCGTGACCGACGCCGACGAGGCGTACGGCGTGCGCTTCGACCCGGCCGAGAAGCCGGGCATCTCGAACCTGCTGACGATCTTCTCGGCCGTGACCGGCCGCGACATCGACGAGATCGCCAAGGAGTACGACGGCCGCGGCTACGGCTACCTCAAGGTGGACCTGGCCGACGCCGTCGTCGCCTTCCTCGAGCCGTTCCAGGCCCGCGCCAACACCTACCTGGCCGACCCGGCCGAGCTCGACCGCGTGCTGGCCGACGGCGCCGACCGGGCCCGCGCCATCGCCCGACCCGTCCTGGACCGGCTGTACGAACGGTTCGGGCTGCTCCCCGTCCGAGGCACCCGGTGAACCTGCCCGAGCGTGGACCCGGCCAGGTCCGCATCGGGATCGCGATCGAGATCCCGGAGCCCTACGCCGCGCAGCTCAGCGCGGCGCGGGTGGCTGCCGACGACCCGCTCGCGAACTTCATCCCCCCGCACATCACGCTGCTGGGGCCCACGCTGATCGACCTCGGGCAGCTCGCCGAGGCGCGCGATCACCTGGCGACCGTGGCGGCCGCCGCGTCGCCCTTCACGGTGCGGCTGCGGGGCACGGCCACGTTCCGGCCCGTCTCGCCCGTGGTGTTCGTGGCCCTGGCGCAGGGCATCGCGGAGTGCGAGCGGCTCGAGGCGAGCGTCCGCTCCGGGATCCTCGACGGGGACCTGCGGTTCAACTACCAC
This sequence comes from Promicromonospora sp. NPDC057488, assembly GCF_042802395.1. Classification (NCBI taxonomy): domain Bacteria; kingdom Bacillati; phylum Actinomycetota; class Actinomycetes; order Micrococcales; family Promicromonosporaceae; genus Promicromonospora; species Promicromonospora sp. NPDC057488. The sequence goes on along the minus strand of NZ_JBHVEG010000043.1, from coordinate 17,821 downwards.
CCGCACGTGACCATCGCGCACGAGGTGGCGGACGCCGACCTCGACAAGGCCTTCGAGGCCATGGCGGACTACTCCGCGGAGTTCGACGTCGACCGGTTCTACCAGTACGAGCACGGCGACGACGGGATCTGGCGGCCCCAGGCGGCCTTCCAGCTCGGCCGGGTCTGACCCGGACGCCGCCGCCCCGCCTGCCCGGGTCCACGGCCCGCACGACACACCCGCGCGCCTGACAGGGCCGGTTCGCCGGTCGCCGTCTACTCTTCCCGGGTGAAGCGGTTGATCGAGCGGGGGCAGGCGCTCTGGGCGCGCTGGGAGGCGACCCGGCCCGGCCGCGCGGTGGCCCGGTTCAACACGGCGAACGGCGCCGTGCTCAGCGGCGGCATGGCCTACGCCGCGCTGTTCTCGCTGTTCGCGGCCCTCGCGATCGGCTACACGGTGTTCGTGCGGGTGCTCGGCGGCGATGCCGACCTGCGCGTCGCGGTGCTGGACCAGATCGACACGTGGGTGCCGGGGCTCGTCGACACCGGCCACGGCGGCGTGCTGTCGCCGGCCGACCTCGTGATCTCCACCGGCCTGAGCTGGACCTCGGTCGTCGCCGCCCTGGTGCTGCTGTGGTCCGCCACGAACTTCATGGGCGCCCTGCGCACGTCGGTGCGGGCCATGTTCGGGGAGACGAACGGCCACGGCAACCCCGTCACCGACCGCCTGCGGCAGCTCCTGGGCTTCGTGCTGCTCGGCGTCGGCGTGCTGGTCACCGCGGCCGCCAGCGTGGCGGTCTCGGCGGCCGTGCCTTGGACCCTGGAGAGCCTCGGGCTGGACGGCGGCGCGGTGTCTTTCGCGGTGCGCGCGGGCGGCGCGCTGGTGACCCTGGCGCTGGACGCGGTCGTCGTGGCCGCCGTCGTGCGGTACGTGGGCAGCGTCCGGTCCGACTGGCGGGAGCTGATGTACGGCTCGCTCGCGGTGGGCGTCGTCGCCGGCGCGCTGCGCTACCTCGGCACCGAGGTGATCTCGAACGCCGCCGCCCGCAACGCCCTGCTGGCGTCGTTCGCGGTGGTGGTGACCATCCTGGTGCTGGTCAACCTGCTGGCCAGGGTGCTGCTCATGGCCTGCGCCTGGATGGCCGACCCGCCGCCCGCCGGGAACGAGGACGGGGCGGCATAGGACCCGCAGGTCCCATGCCGCCCCGTTCTCCCGAGAGGATCAGAAGGCGCGCGTGATCATCGCGCGCTTGACCTCCTGGATGGCCTTCGTGACCTCGATGCCGCGCGGGCAGGCCTCGGTGCAGTTGAAGGTCGTGCGGCAGCGCCACACGCCCTCCTTGTCGTTGAGGATCTCCAGGCGCTGCGAGCCACCCTCGTCACGGCTGTCGAAGATGAAGCGGTGCGCGTTCACGATCGCGGCCGGGCCGAAGTACTGGCCGTCGGTCCAGAAGACCGGGCAGGACGACGTGCACGCGGCGCACAGGATGCACTTGGTGGTGTCGTCGAACTTCGCGCGGTCCTCGGGGGACTGGTAGCGCTCCTTGGAGGGCTCGTTCCCGGTGGTGATGAGGAACGGCATGATCTCGCGGTAGGAGGCGAAGAACGGCTCCATGTCGACCACGAGGTCCTTCACGACGGGCAGGCCCTTGATGGGCTCGACCGTGATCGGCTTGTCGGGGTTGACGTCCTTCAGGAGCGTCTTGCAGGCCAGGCGGTTGCGGCCGTTGATCCGCATCGCGTCCGAGCCGCACACGCCGTGCGCGCAGGAGCGGCGGAACGTGAGCGAGCCGTCCTCGTCCCACTTGATCTTGTGCAGGGCGTCGAGGATGCGGTCGGTGCCGTGCGCCTCGACGGTGAAGTCCTCCCAGGTGGCCTCCTCGGACACCTCGGGGTTGAACCGCCGGATCCGCAGCGTGACCGTGAACGACGGGATCTCGCCCGCGGGGGACGGTGCGGCGGCTTCGAGTGTGGCAGTCATCAGTACTTACGCTCCATCGGCTCGTACCGGGTCTGGACAACGGGCTTGGAGCCCAGGACGACCTTGTAGCCGTCGAACTCCTCGACGTGGTCGAAGTAGCCCTCCACGTGACCCTCGGCCTGGTCGGACGCCGCGGTGGGGCGCCGGTAGGCCATGGTGTGCAGCATGTAGTTGGCGTCGTCGCGGTTGGGGAAGTCCTCACGGTAGTGACCGCCGCGCGACTCCTTGCGGTTGATCGCGGCGACCACGGTGACCTCGGCGATGTCGAGCAGGAAGCCCAGCTCGATGGCCTCCAGGAGGTCCGTGTTGAAGAGCTTGCCCTTGTCCTGGACGGACGCGTTGCGGTAGCGCTTCTGCAGCTCGCGGATGTCGGCCAGGGCCGCGTTCAGCGAGTCGCCCGTGCGGAACACCTGGGCGTTGAGGTCCATGGTCTCCTGCAGCGCCTTGCGGATGTCCGCGATCCGCTCGCCGTCGGGCCGGTTGCGCATCTCGTCGAGCTGCTCCACGACCCGGACCGTCGGGTCCTCCGGCAGCTCGTGGAACGACGCCGTCTTGGCGTACTCCGCGGCGGCGCGGCCGGACCGCTTGCCGAACACGTTGATGTCCAGCAGCGAGTTGGTGCCCAGGCGGTTGGAGCCGTGCACCGACACGCAGGCGACCTCACCGGCGGCGTAGAGGCCCTTGACGACGTTGACGCCGTCGCGGAGCACCTCGCCCTTGATGTTGGTCGGCACGCCGCCCATGGCGTAGTGCGCCGTGGGGTACACGGGGACCGGCTCGGTGTAGGGCTCGATGCCGAGGTAGGTGCGCGCGAACTCGGTGATGTCCGGGAGCTTGGCGTCGATGTGCGCCGGCTCCAGGTGCGTCAGGTCGAGCAGCACGTAGTCCTTGTTCGGCCCGGCGCCCCGGCCCTCGCGGACCTCGTTCGCCATCGACCGGGCCACGATGTCGCGCGGCGCGAGGTCCTTGATGGTGGGGGCGTAGCGCTCCATGAAGCGCTCGCCCTCGGAGTTGCGCAGGATACCGCCCTCGCCGCGGGCCGCCTCCGACAGGAGGATGCCCAGGCCGGCCAGGCCTGTCGGGTGGAACTGGAAGAACTCCATGTCCTCCAGCGGCAGGCCGCGGCGGTACGCCAGGGCCATGCCGTCACCGGTCAGGGTGTGCGCGTTGGAGGTCGTCTTGAAGATCTTCCCGGCACCGCCGGTGGCGAAGATGATCGACTTGGCCTGGAACACGTGGATCTCGCCGGTCGCGAGGTCGTAGGCGACGACGCCGGTGGCGTTGACCTCCTCGCCGTCCGCGATCTCCTCGGTGGTGAGGTCGTGGTCGGTGATGAGGTCCAGCACGTAGAACTCGTTGAAGAACTCGACGTCCTGCTTCACGCAGTTCTGGTAGAGCGTCTGGAGGATCATGTGACCGGTGCGGTCGGCGGCGTAGCACGCGCGGCGCACGGCGGACTGGCCGTGGTCCCGGGTGTGCCCGCCGAACCGGCGCTGGTCGATCTTGCCCTCGGGGGTGCGGTTGAACGGGAGGCCCATCCGCTCCAGGTCGAGGACCGACTCGATGGCTTCCTTCGCGAGGATCTCGGCCGCGTCCTGGTCGACGAGGTAGTCGCCGCCCTTGACGGTGTCGAAGGTGTGCCATTCCCAGTTGTCGTCCTCGACGTTGGCGAGGGCCGCGGCCATGCCGCCCTGGGCGGCACCGGTGTGGGAGCGGGTGGGGTACAGCTTGGAGATCACCGCGGTGCGGGCCTCCTTCGACGACTCCAGGGCGGCTCGCATACCTGCGCCGCCGGCGCCGACGATCACGACGTCGTACTGATGGGTCTGCATCGGGCTCGATGCCTCCTGCTATGAGGTTCGGAGTGTGGGGCTGGGGGTGGTGCCGGTGCTGCGGCGCGCGCTGCTCAGGCCGTGCAGAAGGAGGCGAGCAGCTCTGCGGGAGCGTCCGGCGGGCACGCGTCGAACGTGAAGATGACCAGGGTGCCCAGCACGACCACGACGGTGAACGCCAGGAAGAGCAGGCCCTTGAGGATGCCGCGGGTGACGTCCTTGGTGGCGTAGTCGTTGATGATGGTGCGCACCCCGTTGGTGCCGTGGATCATGGCGAGCCACAGCATCAGCAGGTCCCAGACCTGCCACATCGGGTTGGACCACTTGCCGCCCACGAAGGCGAAGTCGATGGCGTGCACGCCCTCGCCGATCATCAGGTTCACGAAGAGGTGACCGAAGATGAGGACCAGGAGCACCACGCCCGAGGCCCGCATGAAGACCCAGGAGTACAGCTCGTAGTTGCCACGCGTCGTCTTGCGGCGTGCGTACGGCGAGCGCGGGGAGTCGACCTTCGCCACCGCGGCGGTTCCGTGTGCCATCAGTGACCCCCGGTGAAGACGTTGATGAGGTGCCGCGGCAGGAAGCCCGCCATCGTCACGACGAACAGACCGACGACGACCCACAGCATCACCTTCTGGTACTTCGGGCCCTTGGCCCAGAAGTCCACCAGCAGGATGCGGATGCCGTTGAAGGCATGGAAGACGATCGCTGCCACGAGCCCGGCCTCGCCGAGCCCCATGATCGGGGTCTGGTACGTGCCGATCGCTGCGTTGTACGCCTCGGGGGACACGCGCACCAGGGCTGTGTCGAGCACGTGCACGAGCAAGAAGAAGAAGATCAGCACGCCGGTCACGCGGTGCGCGACCCATGACCACATGCCTTCACGGCCGCGGTACAACGTGCCTGCTGGTGCGGTGGGCACTTCGGTAGCCTCCTATGGCTGTCCGGCTGGGGGGTGGCTGGTCCCCACTGTAATGACAACTGGTCGCCTCGATCGCCGCCCGGCAGCCCTCGCGGGCATCAAGACACGGCATTTGTGACTGATCCCACAGGGGAGATGTCGTGGCTTCGGGCACCCGTCAGGTTGCTCGTGCGTTGCTGCCAGGACCTGCCCCTGAGATCAGCCAGGGTTCGCCCGGATTCTGGCGAGTTTTGGCTGCGGGAACACGGTCCGGCTGACATCCTGCGGGGCATGACTTCGGCCGCCGCCCTATCGTCCCCGATCGACGACTTCTTCGCAGTGGTACCAGCCGGCGGGTCCGGCACGCGGCTGTGGCCGCTCTCGCGGGGCGGGGAGCCCAAGTTCCTGCACGACCTCGTGGGATCGGGCCAGTCCCTGCTCCAGGCCACCGAGCGCCGGCTGCGCCCGCTCGCGGGGCCGGACGGCGTCGTGCTGGTCACCGGCGAGCAGCACGTGGACGCGTGCCGCGCCCAGCTCCCGGGCCTGTCCGACGACGCGGTGCTCGCCGAGCCCTCGCCGCGCGAGTCGATGGCGGCGATCGGGCTGGCGGCGGCCGTCCTGGAGAAGCGGCACGGCGACGTGGTGATCGGCTCGTTCGCGGCCGACCACGTGATCCACGGGACGCGCGCGTTCGAGCTGGCGGTCCGCGAGGCCGTGTCCGCCGCGCGCGCCGGCTACGTGACGACCGTGGGCATCGCCGCCTCGCGGCCGTCGACCGCGTTCGGGTACGTGCGCTCGGGCGAGCCGCTCGGCGTCGACGGCGCCCCGCACACGCTGCACGTGCGCGGGTTCACGGAGAAGCCGGACGCCGCCACCGCGCGCGCCTACCTCGCCTCGGGCGAGTACCGCTGGAACGCGGGCATGTTCGTCTCGCTCACGTCCGTGCTGCTGGGGCACCTCGCCGAGCAGCGGCCCGCGCTGCACGACGGCCTGCGCACCGTGGCCGACGCGTGGGACACCCCGCGCCGCGCGGCGGTGCTCGCGGAGGTCTGGCCGGGCCTGGAGAAGATCGCGATCGACCACGCGGTGGCCGAGCCGGTCGCCGAGACGGGCGGGGTCGCCGTCGTGCCGGGCACGTTCGGCTGGGACGACGTCGGCGACTACAACTCGCTCGCCGTGCTGCTGCCGTCCGACGACGACCGCGGCGCCAAGGTGCTCGGCGACCCGAGCGACGTGCTGCGCATCGAGAGCGCGGGCTCCGTGGTGGTCCCGGCGTCGGGCCGGCTCGTGACCGTGCTGGGGCTGGACGACGTCGTCGTCGTGGACACGCCCGACGCACTGCTGGTGACCACGCGCGCCCGGGCGCAGCAGGTCAAGGAGGTGGTGGCCGCGGTACGCGAACGGGGCAGGGAAGACCTGCTCTGAATCAAGGATCTTTCCCCGATGTCTCATAGTTGTCCGTATCGTGGGACGGATGCCGCGCTGTCGTGTCTCGCGAGGCGGACAGCGCTACCGTGAGAGGCGTGAACCCGACCCAGCAGCCCGTCAGTCTTGCCGATTTCGATCAGATCGTTTCGCACGATCAGATGCCGGTCGGGGACGTGCCCGGGGGGAACGCGACGGACGTCGTCGCGGCGCTGGCGGCCCGCGTGAGCGAGCTCGCGGACGGGTTCGACGCCGAGCTGGTCGCGTTCCGCCGGGACGTGCACCGCCACCCGGAGCTCTCCCGCCAGGAGATCCGCACCACCGCGCTGCTGGTCGACCGCCTGCGCGCTGCCGGGCTGGACCCGCGGCCGCTGCCGACGGGCACCGGCCTGGTCTGCGACATCGGCCCCGATCACGGGCCCGCCGGCGAGGGCCGGGTGGGCCTGCGCGCCGACCTCGACGCCCTCCCGCTGCACGAGACGAGCGGCGTGGAGTTCGCCTCGACCCGCCCCGGCGTCGCGCACGCCTGCGGGCACGACGTGCACACGACCGTGGTGCTCGGCGCCGGCCTGGTGCTGGCGCGCCTGCAGGAGGAGGGGCGGCTGCGCCGCGGCGTCCGGCTCTTCTTCCAGCCCGCCGAGGAGGTCTTCCCCGGCGGCGCGGAGGACATCATCAACAAGACGTCCGAGCTCGACGGCGTGGACCGCATGGCCGCGCTGCACTGCGACCCGAAGTTCGACGTCGGCCACGTGGGCACCCGCATCGGCCCCATCACCTCCGCGAGCGACTCGGTCATGGTGACCATCTCGTCGCCCGGCGGCCACACCTCGCGCCCCCACCTCACCGGCGACGTCGTCTTCGCGCTCGGCCAGGTCATCACGCAGACGCCGGCCGTCCTGGGCCGGCGCCTGGACCCGCGCTCGGGCGTGAACCTCACCTGGGGCGCGGTGCAGGCCGGCTCCACGCCGAACGCGATCCCGTCCAGCGGCATCCTGAAGGGCACGCTGCGCTGCCTCGACGTGCGCGCGTGGGAGAAGGCCGGCGAGCTGGTGCGCGAGGCGGTCGAGCAGGTCGTGGCCCCCTACCAGGTGGACATCTCGGTGACCGTGACGCACGGCGTGCCGCCCGTCGAGAACGAGGCCGAGGCGACCGGGGACCTGGAGGCCGCGATCCGCGACGCCGTCGGCCCCGACGCCGTGCAGCTCACCGAGCAGTCCATGGGCGGCGAGGACTTCGCGTGGTACCTGCGCAAGGTCCCGGGCACCATGGCGCGGCTCGGCGTGCGCACGCCGGGTGGCCGCACCTACGACCTGCACCAGGGCGACCTGGTCGTGGACGAGCGGGCGATCGGCGTCGGCGTAAGGACACTCGCGCAGTTCGCCGCCTCCTGAGCGAGAAGTGTTGCTGTCGATGACGCTTCGGTAACGACTTACTCCGGTTACCGTCTCGAAACGCGAAATGCCAGATGCGCTGGCTACCCTCGGTGCGGTATAGGGCCTCAGATCCGTCTGAGACATCGCCCTCTGGATCATCGAAGGAGCACCAGTGAAGAAGGCTGTCTGGCTCACCGCCATTGCGGGAGCAACGGCGCTCGCGCTCTCGGCGTGCGGCGCTGCCCCGGAGGAGTCCACTGGTGGCGAGAGCAACGCCGCCAGTGACTTCAAGCCCTGCATCGTGTCCGACGCCGGCGGGTTCGACGACAAGAGCTTCAACCAGCTCAGCTTCGAGGGCGTCACCGCCGCGGCCGAGGAGCTCGGCACCAAGGCCGTCTCGGTGCAGTCGACCTCCGAGAGCGAGTACAAGGGCAACGTCGAGTCCCTCGTCGCCGAGAACTGCAACGCCATCGTCACCGTGGGCTTCGCGCTGTCGGCGACCACCGTCGAGTCGGCGACCGCGAACCCCGACATCGACTACATCATCATCGACGACGCGGCCGACGCGGACTTCGACGGCAAGGCCGACGCCGACAACATCAAGCCGCTGCTGTACGACACGGCGCAGGGCGCGTTCCTCGCGGGCTACCTCGCCGCGGGCTACTCGGAGGCCGGCAAGGTCGGCACCTTCGGTGGCATGGACTACCCGACCGTGACCATCTTCATGGACGGCTTCAAGCAGGGCATCGACTACTACAACGAGACCAAGGGCGAGGACGTCGAGCTCGTCGGCTGGGACGGCAAGAAGGGCTCGTTCACGGGCGGCTTCGCGGCCGACCCGGCGGCCAAGCAGACCGCGCAGAACGTCCTCGACCAGGGCGTCGACGTGATCCTGCCGGTCGGTGGCCCGATCTACCAGTCCGCCATGGACGCCATCGCCGACTCCGGCGAGGACGTGGCCCTGGTCGGCGTGGACGCCGACTTCTACGAGTCGGACCCGACCACCCAGGACCTGGTCCTCACCTCGATCCTCAAGGGGATGGACGTCTCCACGCAGGAGGCCGTCGTCGCCTCGGGCAACGGCGAGTTCGACCCGACCCCGTACGTGGGTACCCTCGAGAACGGCGGCGTGGACATCGCCCCGCTGCACAACTTCGAGGACAAGGTGGACCCGGCCCTCTGGGAAGAGGTCCAGGCCCTCAAGGAGTCGATCATCGCCGGGGACGTCAAGGTGAAGTCCTACCTGGCCGAGTGACCCGCGGGTCACGGCTGACGGCTGATCGCTCGACGGCTGATCGGTCGACGGCCAAGACTTGACGCAAGATGGTCCCGGGGGGCACGGCACGCGCCGTGCGCCCCGGGACCTGTCATGAGCAGGACCCCTTTCGGGAAGGATTCCTATGCGGCTCGAGCTGCGCGGCATCACCAAGCGCTTCGGCGCGCTCGTCGCGAACGACCACATCGACCTGGTCGTCCAGCCAGGCGAGATCCACTCGCTCCTGGGCGAGAACGGGGCTGGCAAGTCCACCCTGATGAACGTGCTGTACGGCCTGTACGAGGCGGACGAGGGCGAGATCCTCCTGGACGACGTGGTCCAGAACTTCGCCGGACCGGGCGATGCCATGGCCGCCGGCATCGGCATGGTGCACCAGCACTTCATGCTGGTGCCCGTCTTCACCGTGGCGGAGAACGTCATGCTCGGCCACGAGCAGACCCGCGGCGGCGGACGTCTCGACCTGGAGGCGGCGCGCGTCCAGGTGAAGGAGATCTCCGCGCGGTTCGGCTTCCACGTGGACCCCGACGCGCTGGTCGAGGACCTGCCCGTGGGCGTCCAGCAGCGCGTCGAGATCATCAAGGCGCTCTCGCGGAACGCGGACGTGCTGGTCTTCGACGAGCCGACGGCGGTGCTCACCCCGCAGGAGACCGACGAGCTGATGGCGATCATGCGCCAGCTGCGCGACGAGGGCTCCGCGATCGTGTTCATCACCCACAAGCTGCGCGAGGTCCGCGCCGTGGCCGACCGGATCACGGTGATCCGGCACGGCAAGGTGGTCGGCGAGGCCGACCCCACGGCGTCCGACGCCGAGCTCGCCTCCCTGATGGTGGGCCGCGCCGTCGAGCTGACCGTGCAGAAGGACGAGCCCACGCTGCGGGACAACGGGCTGAAGGTCACCGACCTGGTGGTCACCAGCGAGTCCGGCACCGTGGTGGTCGACGACGTCAGCTTCGAGGTGCGCGGCGGCGAGGTGCTCGTGGTCGCCGGTGTCCAGGGCAACGGCCAGACCGAGCTCACCGAGGCCCTGATCGGCCTGCAGGGCGACGTGTCCGGCAGCATCGCGCTGGACGGCAAGGAGCTGGTGGGCCGCTCGGTGCGCCGGATCCTCGACGAGGGCGTGGGCTTCGTGCCCGAGGACCGCACGCTCGACGGCCTGATCGGCGAGTTCACCATCGCCGAGAACCTCATGCTCGACCGCACCGACGGCCCGCCGTTCGTGAAGGCGGGCGCGCTGCAGCTGGCGCACCGCGACCGGTTCGCCGACGAGAAGGTCGCGGAGTTCGACGTCCGTACGCAGTCCATCACCACGCCGGTGGGCCGCCTGTCGGGCGGCAACCAGCAGAAGGTGGTGCTCGCCCGCGAGCTGTCGCGTGACCTGCGCCTGTTCGTCGCGGCGCAGCCGACGCGCGGCGTGGACGTGGGCTCGATCGAGTTCATCCACAAGCGGATCGTCGCCACGCGCGACGCCGGGGTGCCGGTCGTGGTGGTCTCCACCGAGCTGGACGAGGCGGTGGCCCTGGCCGACCGCATCATGGTGATGTACCGCGGCAAGGTCGTGGGCATCGTGCCCGCGGACACCCCGCGTGACGTGCTGGGCCTGATGATGGCGGGGATCTCGCCGGAGGACGCGAAGGGAGAGGTCGCGTGAGCGCGCCCGAATCGAGCCCGGGGAACAACCCCGAGCAGGAGCCGGGCCTCGACCCCGGCACCGCCGAGGAGCTGGAGCAGGAGCGGGCCCGCGAGCTCGGCGGCCCGGCCGGCGAGGACCTGCCCGACACGGAGAGCCGCCTGGCCAAGGCGCTGCAGCAGACGATGACGAGCCCGTGGACCGTGTCCGTGGGCGCCGTCCTGCTCGCCGTGCTGGCGGGCTCCATCATGATCGTCTTCACCGACGAGGAGGTGAAGGCAGCCGCGGTGTACTTCTTCGCGCGGCCCGTCGACACCTTCGTCGCGATCGGGCAGGCGGTCGGCGGCGCGTACTCCGCGCTGTTCCGCGGCTCCGTGGTCAACCTGCAGGCGCCGGACTTCGTCACCGCGATCCGGCCGCTCACGGAAACCCTCAGCTACGCGACCCCGCTCATCGCGGCGGGCCTCGGCGTGGCGCTGGCGTTCCGGGCCGGCCTGTTCAACATCGGTGGCCAGGGGCAGATGCTCGTGGCCGCGGCCGCGGCCGGCTGGGTCGGTTTCGGCGTCAGCGGGGTGCCGTTCCCGCTGCACCTGCTGCTGGCCATCGTGGCCGGCATCGCGGCGGGCGCGGTGTGGGCCGGGATCGCGGGCGTGCTCAAGGCCCGCACCGGGGCGCACGAGGTGATCGTCACGATCATGCTCAACTACGTCGCGTTCTACCTGATCTCCTACTTCCTGGCGACGCCGGGGCTGCTGCAGGCGCCCGGCTCGTCCAACCCGAAGACGCCGCCGACGCCCGAGTCGGCGCAGCTCCCGACGCTGCTGGGCGACCGGTTCAACCTGACCTGGGGCTTCGTCCTGGCGCTGCTGGCCGTCGTCGGCGTGTGGTGGCTGCTCAACCGCTCGTCCACCGGCTTCGCGTTCCGCGCCGTCGGCGAGAACCCGCGCGCCGCGCGGGTGGCCGGCATCGACACCGGGCGCGCCACCATCAACGTGATGCTCGTGGCCGGTGGCCTGGTCGGCCTCGCCGGCGCCTCGCAGGTGCTGGGCGGCGTCACCACCGGGTTCAGCTCCGACATCGACGCCGGCATCGGGTTCGACGCCATCACCGTCGCCCTGCTCGGCGGGTCCAACCCGTGGGGCGTGCTCGCGGCCGGCATCCTGTTCGGCGCGTTCAAGGCGGGCGGCACCACCATGCAGGCCGCCGAGGGCGTCCCGAGCGACATCGTGCTCGTGGTGCAGTCGCTCATCGTGCTGTTCATCGCCGCGCCGCCGCTGGTGCGCGCGATCTTCCGGCTGCCGGACCCCAACCGGCGTCGGGCACCGAAGAAGCCCAAGGCGGCCCGGAACCAGAAGGAGGCAGCCGCGTGAGCGCCGACCCCACCACCCAGCTCGACGCGCCGCTGTCGGAGACCACGCGCACCGTCACGGTCGTGTCGTGGAAGACGGCGGGCGTGCTGCTCACCGTGACCGTCCTGTACGCGCTGCTGCTCGTCGCGGTGCCGCACGCGGGCGACACCCGGTTCCTGCTCTCGCAGCGCGGGGACTTCTTCCAGATCCCGGTGATCGTGCTGCCCGCCGCGGTGTTCGCGTGGGTGTGCGGCGCGGTCATGCTCGCCGTGACGGCCGTGGCCTTCGTGCTCACCGCGCGCGGGCGCCGTACGTCGGTCTGGCTCGTCGTGCTCTTCTCCCTGGCCGGCCTGCTCGGCTTCCTGGCCTGGGCCGGCGCGGGCAGCCCTCGCGACCTGTCGATCGTGGGCCTGCTCGGCGGCGCCGTGCTGTGGTCCGTGCCGTTCGTCTACGGCGCCCTCGGCGGCGTGATCGGCGAGCGCGCGGGCGTGGTGAACATCGCGATCGAGGCGCAGCTGCTCGGCGCGGCGTTCACTGCGGCGATCGTCTCGTCGATCACCAACAGCGCGGTGGCCGGCCTGGTCGCGGCCGTGGCCGCGGGCGCCCTGGTGGCGCTCGTGCTCGGCGTGTTCGCCATCACCTACCACGTGAACCAGGTGATCGTCGGTGTGGTGCTCAACGTGCTCGTCGTCGGGCTGACCAGCTTCCTGTACTCGCAGGTGCTCGTGCCCAGCGCGGAGACGCTGAACTCGACCACGCGGTTCCAGTCGATCCCGATCCCGGTGCTGTCGGACATCCCGGTGCTCGGCCCGGTCCTGTTCGACCAGCCGCTGCTCATCTACCTGATGTTCATCGCCGTGCCGACCGTCTGGTACACCCTGAACCGCACCCGCTGGGGCCTGCGCCTGCGGGCCGTGGGCGAGCACCCGAAGGCGGCGGACACCGTCGGCATCGACGTGGTCCGCACCCGGTACAACGCGGTGCTCGTCGCCGGTGCCGTCGCGGGCCTGGGCGGCGCGTTCTACACCACGGTCCAGCTCAGCCAGTTCGGCGAGAACATGACCGGCGGCGCCGGCTACATCGCCCTCGCGGCGGTCATCTTCGGCAAGTGGGACCCGGTGCGCGCGGCGTTCGCGGGCCTGCTGTTCGGCTTCGCGTCGAACCTGCAGAACGTGCTCTCCGTGGTCGGCTCCCCGGTGCCGAGCCAGTTCATGCTGATGATCCCGTACGTGGTCACCCTGCTCGCCGTGGCCGGCCTGGTGGGGCGCTCGCGCCCGCCGGCCGCGTCGGGCGAGCCGTACATCAAGGGGTGAGGATGGTGGACGTGAACTCCGTCGATCCCGCGCGCCCCGACACCGACGTGGACTGGGCCGGCCTGCGGGCCGCGGCCCGCGAGGCGGTCGAGCACGCCTATGCGCCGTACTCCGACTTCAAGGTGGGCGCCGCGGCCTTCGCCGCCGACGGCCGCCTGCTCACGGGCGCCAACATCGAGAACGCGGCGTACGGGGTCACCCTGTGCGCGGAGTGCTCGCTGGTCAGCGCCCTGATCATGTCGGGCGGCGGCCGGCTGGCCGCGTTCACCTGCGTGAACTCGCTCGGCGAGACGATCATGCCCTGCGGCCGGTGCCGCCAGCTCCTGTGGGAGCACGGCGGCGCCGAGCTGCTGGTGGACACCCCGCTGGGCATCCAGCCGATGACGGAAGTACTGCCCCAGGCCTTCGGGCCGGGCGACCTGGACCATGTGCGGGAGGCAGCACGATGACCGAACCCTTCGACGCGGTAGACCTGATCCGGGTCAAGCGCGACAGCGAGTCCCTCACCGACGAGCAGGTCGACTGGCTGGTCGACGCCTACACCCGTGGTGTCGTGGCCGACGAGCAGATGTCCGCGCTGACCATGGCGATCCTGCTCAACGGGATGACCCGCCAGGAGATCTCCCGGTGGACCGCCGCGATGATCCGGACCGGCGAGCGCATGTCGTTCTCCGCGCTCTCGCGGCCGACGGCGGACAAGCACTCCACCGGCGGCGTGGGCGACAAGATCACGCTGCCGCTCGCGCCGCTGGTCGCGGTGTTCGACGTGGCCGTGCCGCAGCTCTCGGGCCGCGGCCTGGGCCACACGGGCGGCACGCTCGACAAGCTGGAGGCCATCCCGGGCTGGCGGGCCGCGCTGAGCAACGCCGAGATGATGGCGCAGCTCGAGGACGTGGGCGCCGTCATCTGCGCGGCGGGCTCCGGGCTGGCCCCCGCCGACCGCAAGCTGTACGCGCTGCGCGACGTCACGGCCACCGTCGAGGCGATCCCGCTCATCGCGAGCTCGATCATGTCGAAGAAGATCGCCGAGGGCACCGGCGCGCTGGTGCTCGACGTCAAGGTCGGCTCGGGCGCCTTCATGAAGACCCTGGACGACGCGCGCGAGCTCGCGCGCACCATGGTCGACCTCGGGACCGACGCCGGGGTGCGCACCGTCGCCCTCGTCACGGACATGTCCGTGCCCCTGGGCCGCACCGCGGGCAACGCGCTCGAGGTCCGCGAGTCGCTGGAGGTGCTGGCCGGCGGCGGCCCGGCCGACGTCGTCGACCTGACCGTCGCGCTCGCCGTGGAGATGCTCGCCGCGGCGGACCGGCCCCGGTCGGAGGACGACGTGCGGGCCGCGCTGGCCGACGGCCGCGCCATGGACAGGTGGCGGGCCATGATCGCCGCGCAGGGCGGTGACGTGGACGCGCCGCTGCCGGTCGCCAAGGAGACCGAGACGGTCGTGGCCACCGAGTCCGGCGTGCTCACCTCGCTCGACGCGTACGCCGTGGGCGTGGCGGTCCGGCGGCTGGGCGCGGGCCGGGCCCGCAAGGAGGACGCGGTCCAGGCCGCGGCCGGCATCGAGATCCACGTGAAGCCGGGCGAGCAGGTCTCCGCCGGGCAGCCCCTGATGACGCTGCACACCGACACCCCGGAGCGGTTCGCGCGGGCCCGCGCGGCCCTCGACGGCGGCTGGTCGGTGGACCCCGCGGGCGACGGCGTGCTGGGTGGGGCGCTCTCGGGCGCCGCCGGTGCGCTGGCGAGCATGGACCTCGGTGCGGGAGCCCTCGTCGGCGCCGCCCTGGCGGCCGAGGGATCGGTGGTGCTGGACCGCATCGTCTGAGGTGGGAGGTAGTTTTCACCCACCGGAAGCGGGCTGGCACCGTTCTTCAGCGTGGCGGACCGGCGAGTCGCGTGACGTCGGCTTAGCCTGACGAACGTGCAGTCGACATTGCGCCTTTCGTCCCTGCTCGGTGCGATGCGTGCATTCGCCGGGCCCGTTCCTGACGTGCCGCCGTCGGGCCGCTTCGAGCGCCCGGTGATCCCGGACGACGTCGAACGCCGGCTGGAGTCGGCGGCGTCGCGCGCCGCGCGGTCCGTGCTGGACCCGCTGGCGCGCGAGCGCGGCACCGGCACGGTCGGCTTCCCGCGGCGGCTGAACCTGCCCTCGCTCGACGGCACCGCCGCCGCGGCGGTGCAGGTGGACGAGACCACGTGCGGTTCGGCCGTGCTGGCGATGCTCGGGCTGGCCGGGGACCCCCGGGCGGCGCTGCGGCTCGCGGCGGACGACCCGGCGGCGCGGTTCGCGCGGCTCCAGCACGCGATCCAGGCGGCCACGAACCGGCACGGGCTGGTCGTGGCGGGCTGGCCGCGCACCTACGGCACGCCCCCGTGGGGCGCCGCGCGGTTCGCGAGCTACGGCGGGGTGCGCTACACCCACCGCGTCGGCGGCTCCCGAGCCCTGCTGGAGGCGGCGGTCGCCGCCGCCCGCGCGGGGATCCCGGTGCCGCTGTACACCGGCGGCGACGTCGCGGGCGGCTGGGAGACCGCCGTCCCGCGCCACGTGGTGCTGCTCACCCTGGCCGACGGCGAGGGTGACGAGGGCAACGCCGTCCTCTACGAGCCGTCCGGGGCGGGCCTGCACACCGTCCCCGTCTCCGCGCTGCTCGACCCGCCGTCCTTCCCGGCCGCGGACGGCGAGGTGCAGCAGACCGCGGTCGACCGCACCGCCGCGCGCGTGCGCAAGGCGCTGACCGCCGGGCTCGGCGGCTGGCCGCACGTGGCCTGGGTGGTGCTGCCCGAACGGGTGGGGCGGTGGCAGACCGGCGACGCCGGGGCGACGATGGAAGCCCACTGACGGGACGGTAGGTTGTCAGCATGACCACGCAAGACCCCGGGGCCCGCCCCGGCGAGGCGCTCCTCCGCGCCCTGCCCAAGGTACTGCTCCACGACCACCTCGACGGCGGCCTGCGACCGCAGACCGTCCTCGAGCTAGCCGACGCCGCCGGGCACGAGCTGCCCGCCGGCGACGCCGACTCGCTGGCCGCCTGGTTCCGCGACGCGGCCGACTCCGGCTCGCTCGTGCGGTACATCGAGACGTTCGAGCACACCATCGCCGTCATGCAGACGGCCGACAACCTGGCCCGCGTCGCCCGCGAGGCGGTGCTCGACCTCGCCGCCGACGGCGTCGTCTACGCGGAGCAGCGCTGGGCGCCGGAGCAGCACCTGGCCGGCGGCCTGTCGCTCGGTGCGGCGGTCGAGGCCGTCCAGGCCGGGATCGACGACGGCATCGCGGCCGCTGCGGCCGAGGGCCACATCATCCGGGTGGGCCAGATCGTCGGCGCGATGCGGCAGGCGGACCGCTGGCACGAGATCGCCGACCTCGCCGTCACCTACCGCGACCGGGGCGTCGTCGGGTTCGACATCGCCGGGCCGGAGGACGGGTTCCTGCCGTCGCGGCACCTCGGCATCTGGCGCTTCCTCGCCGAGCACGACGTGCCCGTGACCATCCACGCCGGCGAGGCCGCCGGCCTCGACTCCATCGGGCAGGCCGTGCACCTCGGGCAGGCCGACCGCCTGGGCCACGGCGCGCGGATCATCGACGACATCGCGTTCGCCACCGACGGCGACCAGGCCGCGGACCTCGGCCGCCTGGCGCACTGGGTGCGCGACCACCAGATCCCGCTCGAGCTGTGCCCCGTGTCGAACCTCCAGACGGGCGTCGCCGGCTCGATCGCGGCGCACCCGATCACCCGCCTCAAGGAGCTGGACTTCGCCGTCACGCTCAACACGGACAACCGCCTCATGTCCCGCACCTCGATGACCCACGAGATGAAGCTCCTCGTCGACGAGGCCGGCTGGACGGTCGACGACCTGGCGGACGTGACCGTCACCGCCGCCTGGGGCGCGTTCATCCACCACGACGAGCGTCGCGACCTCGTGGACCAGGTCATCCTCCCCGGATTTCAGAAAGTAGAAGGTGCCCTCGTATGACCGCATCGACCCCCGCGCCGCACATCCTCGTGCCGCGTGACAAGGCGGCCCTCGCCGCGTTCGTGGACCACACGCTGCTCAAGCCGGAGGCCACGGCCGCCGACGTCGCGGCCCTCGTCGAGGAGGGCGCCGAGCTCGGCGTCTACTCGGTGTGCGTCTCGCCCTCGTTCGTCTCGCTCGCGGTGGAGGTCGCCGCCGGGCGGCTCGCCGTCGCCACGGTCTGCGGGTTCCCGTCGGGCAAGCACATGAGCGACGTCAAGGCGTTCGAGGCCGCCCGTTCCGTCGCCGACGACGCCGACGAGGTCGACATGGTGATCGACGTCGGCACCGCCCGCGCCGGCCGGTTCGACGTCGTCGAGGCCGACATCGCCGCCGTCCGCGGCGCCGTCCAGCCCGGCCGCGTGCTCAAGGTGATCATCGAGTCCGCCGCGCTCACGGACGAGCAGATCGTCGGCGCCTGCAAGGCGGCCGAGGCCGCCGGAGCCGACTTCGTCAAGACGTCCACGGGCTTCCACCCGGCCGGCGGTGCCTCCGTGCACGCCGTCTCGCTCATGGCCCGCACCGTCGGTGCGGTGGGCGGCGGCAGCCTCGGGGTCAAGGCCTCCGGCGGCATCCGGGACCTGGAGACGGCACTCGCGATGATCGAGGCCGGCGCCACCC
Source organism: Promicromonospora sp. NPDC057488 (assembly GCF_042802395.1). Classification (NCBI taxonomy): domain Bacteria; kingdom Bacillati; phylum Actinomycetota; class Actinomycetes; order Micrococcales; family Promicromonosporaceae; genus Promicromonospora; species Promicromonospora sp. NPDC057488. The sequence goes on along the minus strand of NZ_JBHVEG010000043.1, from coordinate 131 downwards.
GCCTGGGGCTGTCGGGCACGGCCTCGGTCCTGGCGGGCTTCGACCAGGACGCCCCGGCGCCGGCGTCGACCGACACCTACTGACGCACCCGGGCCCCGCTGGTCGAGCTTGTCGAGACCCAGGTCTCGACA
>NZ_JBHVEG010000042.1:0-40326 GCF_042802395.1 Promicromonospora sp. NPDC057488 | reverse complement strand
GCCCGGACCCGAAGGCGAGGTCTTTCCATGAGCCCCCTGGTCGCCCGAACCCCCGCGCTGCGCACGGCGACGTCGGCGGAGATCTTCACGCGCATCATCACGCACGGTCCGGTCAGCCGGATCGAGATCGGCCGGCTCACCGGGCTCTCGCAGGCCAAGGTGACCAAGACCGTGAGCCCGCTGATCCGCGACGGCTTCGTGACCGTGGGCGAGCACGCCGAGAGCTCCTCGCCGGGCCGGCCCGTCTACCCCCTGAGCGTGGTGCCCCGCTCGATGCTCGCGATCGGCGTCAAGGTCAACGCCGACGAGATCGTGGCCGTCGCGGTGAGCATCGGCAACGAGGTGCTCACCTCCACCCGGCGGCCCCTGGCACGGCACGACCCGGAGACGGTCACGGCCGAGATCGTGCGCTGCGCGCGCCGGCTCGTGGACAAGCTCGGGGACAGCGCCGACCGGCTCGTGGGCATCGGCGTCTCGGTGTCGGGCGACATCGACTCGGGCTCCGGCGTCGTGCGCCACTCCCCGCTGCTCGGGTGGGCCAACGTGCCTCTGGGCGCCGCGCTCGCGCGCGAGGTCGACCTGCCGGTCGTCGTCGAGAACGACGTGCGGGCGCTCGCCAGGTCCGAGCAGTGGTTCGGGCTCGGCGTCGAGGCGGAGAGCTTCGCCATCGTCACCATCGGCGCGGGCATCGGCTGCGGCATCTACGTCAACCGCGACGTCGTGGTCGGGGCGCACGGCGTCGTCGGCGAGATCGGTCACCTGCCCCTGGCCTCCGCCGACGCCGTGTGCGTGTGCGGACGCCGCGGCTGCGTCGAGGCGGTGGCGTCGTCGGGCGCCATCCGCGACGCCGTCCGCGCGGGGCACGGCGACCCCGCGCTCACGCTCGCGGACGCGGTGGCCCTGGCGCACGCCGGCGACCGCACCGCCGTCGACGCCTTCGACCGGGCGGGCACCGCCATCGGGGCGGCGCTGGCCGTGACGGCGAACCTGGTGGACCCCGAGGTGGTGGTCATCGCGGGCGAGGGCGTCATGGAGTACGACCTGTACGAGCGCCGGATCCGCGAGGAGTTCGCCGCGCACGCGTTCGGGGCGGCGGCGAACTGCCGCCTGGTGGTGCGCCGGCACACGTTCATCGACTGGGCCTGCGGCGCGGCGGTCGCGGCGTTCCGGGAGGCGCTGCGGCCGGTGGGCTGAGGGTGGGTTTCGTGGCCGGGCGGGGTCCGGGGACCCGGGGCTACTCGGGGAAGACGCAGAACTCGTTGCTCTCGGGGTCGGTCATGACCACCCAGTTCTCGTGCCGGCCCACCTCGGCCGCACCCGCCGCGACGAGGCGCGCCACCTCGGCGTCCCGGTCGGGGGCGCGGACGTCGAGGTGCACCCGGTTCTTGACCGCCTTGGGCTCGGGCACGGCGTTGAAGAACAGGCGTGGAGCCCCGGCCGGGCCCTCGACCAGCACGGACGGGTCGTCCTCCGGGTCGTGGACGCCGATGGTGCGGAGGCGCGCCAGCTCGGCGTCGTCGTACGGGGCGACGGCGTAGCCGTCGAGGACGGTCGCCCAGAACCGGGCCAGGGACGCTGGGTGGCGGCAGTCGAACACCACGTCGTGAAGTCTCGCCATGGGGCCCACCGTAGGGGCGTGGGCTGTCCTGTCCAGGACATTCGGCCGGGGAGCTGCTGAGGAATCGGTGCTTCTGTCCGGCGGGAGTGGGGGCGGGTCAGCAGGATCGGGCCGGCTCTGCGGCATCGAGGTCAGTGTCCAGGGTCCTCGTGCGTGGGTCGGGGCGGCGGGCTGGGCCACTTGCAGGCCCGCAACGGGGTGGGTGCCGGCTGGATGTGGGGTGCCGGCTGGATGTGGGGGGCGGGCTGGTGCGGGCGTTCGTGAGGTTTCTGCATCCGCGACGAGCACCTGGCGTGATCGACGAGAGGGACGGGCAGATCCTGGTCGCTGACCGTCGATTCCCAGGCTTTTCCACAAGGCGAGCAGCCGGATTCTGCTGATGGCAGATCGGGTCAGTTCAACGAGCGGTGCGTACGGGTGTGCCATATGTTGATGGCATGACGCGAACCGGTGAGGTGCCAGGACGAGCAGGCAAGCAGCCTGCTCAGCCGGCGCTGCCCGGGAACGGGTCGAGGCTGCCTAGCGGGGCGGGGCTGGCCGGTGCTGCCCTGCTGCCCGGTAGTGCGCTGCGGCCTGGTAGTGCTCCGGAGCCTGGTACTGCCGGGGCGTCCGGTGCGCCGACGCTCGACCGAACAGTTGATGTGGCGGGGGTGCGGGCGGTGCGGCGTGCCCTGGCGGAGATGATCTTGCCCGGAGCCACTGACATCGGGTCTGGTGCTGTGGTCTCGAGCGCGGTGCAGGCCGAGTGGGTGGATCTGCTCGGTGAGCTGGAGGCCGTGAAGAACGCGATCACCGCGACCCAGGCCAGGCTCACGGTCGCCCTGGACGAAGCAACCCGCGCCGTGGAAGCGCGGCAGAGTATCCGTGCCGAGCGTCGTGGACGGGGTGTGTCGAACCAGGTCGGTGCCGCGCTGCGGGTCAGCCCGCACGCGGGGGCCGGGTTCGTGTCCACGTCCAGGGTGTGGGTGACCCAGATGCCTTGCACGTTCGCCGCGTTGCAGGCCGGAGTGCTGTCGCAGTGGCGGGCCACCCTCCTGGTCCGGGAGACCTCGCACCTGTCCGTGGAGCACCGGGCCCTGATCGACGAGGAGATCTGCGGACCCGCACACCTGGCCGAACTGGCCCGCATGAGCACCCGCCGGCTCGTGGCCCGAATCAAGGAACTGGCCGCCCAGCTGGATGTGCACGCGTGCGTGAAGCGCAACGCGAAGGCTGTCACGGAGCGCCGCGTTTCGATCCGTCCGGCACCGGACCTGATGGTCTACCTGACCGCACTGGTCCCGATGGCGCAGGGTGTGCAGGCCTACGCCCAGCTCAAGACCACCGCAGACGCCGCCAAGGCATCCGGGGATGAGCGCGGGGTCGGGCAGATCATGGCCGACACCCTCATCGAACGCGTCACCACTCGTGAGCCCGGGCAAGCAAATGATGTGCCGGTCACGATCAACCTGTTGGTCTCTGACGACACCCTCCTCGCCGGCGGCAACCAGCCCGCCGTGGTGGTCGAGGGCGCCCCCGCTGGTGCGGGCGTGGTCCCGGCACCGGTCGCCCGGAACCTTGCCGCGCACGCGATCGAGACCGACACGGCCTGGCTGCGCTCGATCTACGTCAACCCGCACGGCCGCCTCCTGGCGACGACGTCCACCTCCCGGTTCCACCCACACGGCCTGTCGAGCCTGCTCCGCGCACGCGAGCAGGGCATCTGCGCCACTACCTGGTGCGACGCCCCAGTCCGGCACACGGACCACGTCACCCCACACGTGGAGGGCGGCCCGACCAGTCTCGACAATGGCCAGGGCCTGTGCGCCCGGTGCAACCACGCCAAGCAGGCACCGGGCTGGTCGCAGAAGACGACCCAGTTCAACGGACTCCATGCCGTCGAGACCATCACCCCCACCGGGCACACGTACGTCTCGGTCGCGCCCACACCACCGACACCAGCCAGGGCGGGCGTCGTGGCATCGGTTCGTCGTGCGGGCTCCGACGGAACTGCATCCAACGACTCGCTGGGAACCGGTCAGGCGGTCCGAGGCGTCGACACGGCCCCCGACCGACACACGGCCGTGCCCCGTGACGGGCGCGCGTCGGCGACCGGCGAGCCCAACCACGTTCCGGAGACCACCCCGACCCGCGACCGCACCGCGACTCCACCCTGGACCCCGGCGGTCGGCATGACCGGCCCCGCACCCGGCCGCACCCCACGCAGCCGCTACTCGATCGGCTGCCAGACCGCCCCCGCCCACGGCGCGATCCCCTACCGGCCGAGCCCACCGCCCCGCCAACCACAGCCGGCTCACCAACCGCCCAACCGGCCGACCAACCGAGCCCGCACCCGGTTCCGTCGTCCCGACCTCTCCGGTGCCAACCCCGCCTGACACACCACAGACCAGCACTAGGCCGTGTTGCGTTGTGCTGTGTCGCGTCATCGTCGATTCGTCGTCTCTCTGCCCGACGCTTTCGCAGCTGTAGGTTGTCAGCGTGTCGTCGAGGAGCGACCAGCAGTATGCGGTCGGCGGTGGTCCGGTGGAACGCGGAAGAGGTTGGCACGTGCTCACGGAGTACCAGCAGCGGTTGCGGGAGAAGTACCTGTCGGCTCCGCTGACCGGGCCGCCCGAGCCGTGGCAGGCGACGGGCGCGACGGGGTCCTACGTAACTGTCGGCGGCCTGCAAGGGGTCGGATTCGGAGTGCATCCAGAGACGGGTGATGACCTGTTGATGGTCGTCTCCACGGATGGCTTCGGACTGCTGGACGCGACTACGGGAGCGAAGATCGCCCGCGACCGCGACCCCGACCCTGAGGTGGCGACGCCGGATGGGCCAGATCTGGCGTGCCCGGGTATCGGCGCCTTGACGGGCACCCGAGTCATGATCGCCGGGTTGTTCGGTGGTGGCCTGCACACGACCACGGCGGACGGGTGGAGCATCGACGTCGTCGCCCCGGAGTGGCCCCATCAACGGGTCATGCTGTCGGCGGGCGGCGGCCTCAACGCTGGCGAGCCGGGGACGTCGTGGTGGCACATCTTCGATGATCAGCAGCATGGAGAGCTCCGCGCGGCGGGGTTCTCTCCGTCGGGCAGGACGCTGGTGGTAGCTACCAGCAGCGATGTGACTCTGTTCGTCAGATCGAACGCTCAAGGCCCGGCCACGTTGCTAGGCGGGATCTGAGTTCAGGTGGACCAGGCTTTGCCTCGTGTCGCGCGATGTCATCTCGGACGCCCTACGCCGGGCGCGCCACCCCCGCCGGCGGCGTGACCGCGCGCGCGAAGCACGCCGAGACCGCGACCAGCACCATGACCAGCAGGATCGCGAGCCGGAGCGTGAAGTGCTCGCCGACGAAGCCCAGCACCGGCGGCCCCACGAGGAACGCCGTGTAGCCGGCCGTGGCCACGGCGCTGACCCGGCGCGCCGAGTTGAGCGGGTCGTCGCCCGCGGCCGACAGCGCCACCGGGAAGCCGAGCGACGCCCCGATCCCCCACAGCAGCACGCCCACGGCCCCCAGCGCCGCCGACGGCGCGAACGCCACCAGGGCGATGCCGGCGATCGCGAGCAGCGCGCTGACCACCATGACGGGCGCCCGCCCGAACCGGTCCAGGAAGAACCCGCCGCTGAACCGCCCGATCGCCATGGACAGGCCGAAGAACGCGTAGATCAGCGACGCCGTCGCCGCCGACAGGTCGAACCCGTCAACCATGATCAGCGGCAGCCAGTCGTTCGCCGACCCCTCGGCCAGGGCCATGCCCAGCACGATCACGCCGATGGCGAGGGTGCGCCGCTCCCGCCACACCGCGAGGAACGCCCCGACGGTCTCGCCGAGCGGACGACGCCGCTGCCCCGCGTCGGCGTCCTCCCGCCCGACGTCGTGGGCCAGGTTGGCCACCAGGGCCGCCGTGGCGATCGCGGTCAGCGCGGCCACCGCCACCAGGTGCCCGAGCACCGGCACGCTCGCGGCACTCGCGCCCAGGCCGACCAGCCCGCCCACGCAGACGCCGAGGCTGTAGCTGCCGTGCAGGCTCGGCACCACGGTGCGCCGCAGCGCCCGCTCGACGTCGACCCCCTCGACGTTCTGCCCGATCTCGCCCGAGCCCATGCCGTACCCGAACGACGCGAGGCCGACGGCGACCAGCCAGCCCTGCGCGGTCGCGGTGCCGACCGCCACCACGGCGACGCCGGTCACGATCGCGATCATGCCCCACAGCACGACGAACCGGGCGCCGCGCCGGGCCACCAGCGTGCCGGCCAGGGCAATCCCCACCATGGAGCCCGCGGACAGACCCGCGATGATCAGCCCCATCTCGGCCGTGGTCGAGCCGGTCGCGTCGCGGATCGCGGGCGTGCGGGAGACCCACGTGGCCATGGACACGCCGGTCATGAAGAAGGACACGAACAGGGCGGCCCGCCGGCGTTGCGCCGACGGCGTCAGGTGCGCGCTCACAGCACGCGGGCCAGCGCGGCGAGGGCCGCCAGCGGGTCGGGGCCGGCGGGGATGAACACGCTGGAGGTCACCCCGGCGCGCCCGAGCTCGTCGATCCGCTCCCGGACCTGGGCAGGCGTGCCCGCCAGCGCGAGGCGTGCGACCCACTCGTCCGGCATCCGCTCGACGAACTCCGCACGGGAGGCGGACGAGGCCCGCAGCGCCGCGAACTCCTGAGCGAACGACAGGGGTGCGACGTGCGGCGCCCAGTCGGGCTCACCGATCCACTCCAGTCCGGGCCGCGCGGTGCGCAGCGCGACGGCCGCGTCGTCGTCGACGGCCCCGATGTTGTAGGCCACCAGGCGGTGCTCGCCCTGCGGCGCGATCGCCTCCAGCGCGGCCGCCGCGTACTCGGGCGCGACCGGCTCCGCGAGCACGGTGCCGTCCGCGACCCGGCCGGACGCCGCCAGCGACCGCGGCCCCCGCACGCCGAGCAGCAGCGGCGGCACGGCGTCGGGCACCGCCGTGGGGTCGAGGCGCACCTCACCCGCCGAACTGCCGCCCAGCAGGGTCCGGAGGGTGGTCACGTACTCGGCGAGGAACGTGAGCGGACGCTCGGGCCAGGCACCAGCCTGGCGCATCCAGCCCGGCATCCCGTGCCCCACGCCGACGTCGGTACGGCCGGGGTGGAGCTGCTCCAGCGTGGCGATCTCCATCGCCGCGAACGCTGGGTTGCGCACTGCGGCGGGCAGGATGCCGATGCCGACGCGGATCCGCTCGGTGGCACCCAGCACGGCGGCGGCCTGCACCAGGCCGCCGCGGTAGCCCAGGTCCTCGACGACCCAGAGCTCGTCGAAGCCGAGCCGCTCCGCGGCACGCGCGTACGGCAGCACCTGGGCGGCGGGCAGGTCACGCGGGAGGACGACACCGATCTGCGGAGAGGTCATGGCGCAGTTCTACCAGAACGATCGTATCGATACGAGAGCCGTTCAGATCGCCGGGGCGGGCAGCGCCACGTCGAGCCGGAAACCCTGCGGCACGTGCTCGGCCCGCACGTCACCGCCGTGCGCCTGGACGATGCCGCGGACGATGGCCAGCCCGAGCCCCGCGCCGGGCGACCCGGCGACCGGCCGCGCGTCCGGCGTGCGTGCCTCGCTGGCCCGCCAGCCGATCTCGAACATCCGCGTGAGGTCCTCGCTGTCGACCCCGCTGCCCTGGTCGAGCACGGAGAGCACCAGCCGGTCGCCGGCCCGGTCGGCGGACACCAGGATCTCGGAGCCGTGCGGGGCGTGGCGGATGCTGTTGGTCAGGAGGTTCACCACGACGCGCGTCAGCTCGTGCGGGTCGGCGCGCAGGGTCCGGCCCTCGACCCCCGCGTGCTCGATGCGGATCTCCTTCGCGACGGCCAGCTGGTGCACGTCGGCGACGGCGTCGGACACGACGTCCAGCAGCGCGATGTCCTCCGGGCGCAGCCGCAGCGCCCCGCTCTGGATCTGCGACAGCGCGAACAGGTCGTCGACCAGCCGGTTCATCGTCCCGACCTGGGCCCGGATGCGCCGCACGTAGTCGGCCGGGTCCGCGACGGCGCCGTCGTCCAAGGCCTCCGCGAGGGCACTGACCCCGGTGAGTGGCGTCCGCAGGTCGTGCGAGATCCAGGCGAAGAACTGCCGGCGCGCGGCGTCGAGCTGCTCGATCTCCGTGCGCGCCGCGGCGAGCCGCTCGGAGGCGACGGCGAGCTGGGCCGAGAGGTCGGCGAGCTCCCTGCCCTGGTAGACCTCCGGGCCGACGACGGCGCCGTGGCCGACGCGCTCCACCGCCTGCCCGAGCTGGGCGAACGACCTGCTCACGGCACGGGCGGTGCCGAGCGTCGCGGCGAGGCTCAGCAGCGCCGACAGCCCGACCACCCACAGCATCACCTGCAGGTCGTGCAGGGACAGGTACATCAGGGCGGAGATCGCCACGGTCGAGCAGACGATGGAGGCGATCGCGGCGACCACCAGGACGACGAACGGCGCGGTGACCGAACGCCGCCGGCGACGACGCAGGACCAGGAGCGCGAGCACCGTGGTCACCGCCGTGCACACCGCGGCGGTGCCGAGGATGAGCAGCAGGTCTCCGGCCGAGAGGATCATGCGGCGGCCCCGACGGTGAAGCGGTAGCCGCGGCCCCACTCGGTGAGCAGGTAGCGGGGGTAGCGGGGCTCCGGCTCGATCTTCTCGCGCAGCCGGCGCACGTGGACGGTCACCGTGGACTCCTCGCCGAAGCTCCAGCCCCACACCTCGCGCAGGATGTCGTCGCGCGTCAGGGTGCGGTCCGGGTTCTGCAGCAGGAAGAGGAACAGCTCGTACTCGCGGGCGGTGAGCGTCATCTCGGCGCCCGTCGCCCAGATCCGGCGGTGCGCAGGGTCGACACGGAACGGCCCCAGCGTGAACGGCGTCGGCGAGACGTGCACGGCGCGGCTGCGCCGGACCAGGGCGTCGATGCGCAGCTGCAGCTCCCGCAGCGCGAACGGCTTCGCGATGTAGTCGTCGGCGCCGTGCTCCAGCCCGTCGATCCGCTGCTCGACGGCGTCCAGGGCGGTGAGCATGATGATCGGCGTCCGCGGGGCCGCCGACCGGACCTGCCGGCACAGCTCGTCCCCGCTGACCCCGGGCAGCATCCGGTCCAGGACCAGCACGTCGGGGCGGGCCGTGCGCAGCGCGTCCCGGGCGACGAGCCCGTCGCGGTGGGCGGTGACGGCGTAGCCGCGCCCGCCCAGGTAGTCGGTCACCACGGCCAGGACGGTGTCGTCGTCCTCCACGACCATGACCTCGACCTGTGCTCCCATGCTCGGCAGCGTAACCGCGCGAGGCCCTTCGCAGTTCTTACGCCTCTGCAAGACTCCCGCGTCCGCGGGGGCGCCCTGCCTAGGTTCGACGACGTCGCCGGCGTCCTGCCGACGGCACCGACGAACCTGACAGAGAGGCACTTCTCATGCGCAAGACAGCACTCGCGAGCGCGGCCGTCCTGACCGCCACCCTGCTGCTCACGGGCTGCGGCGCCGACGACGACGGGTCGGGCGACGCGATGTCGGAGCAGAGCATGTCGTCCCAGGAGCAGTCCGAGGACATGACGGAGGACATGGGCGACGACATGGCCGCCGAGGCCCGCACCGGCACCTTCGAGGGCCTGAACGACAAGGCGGTCGCGGGCACGGTGGAGGTGAGTGCCACCGAGGTCGTGCTTTCGGGCTACTCCTCCGACGAGGGCCCCGACCTGCACGTCTACCTCACCAACGGGACCGACGAGGCCGCCGTGGCGGCCGGCACCGAGATCGACGTCGTCGCCTTCGACGAGGCGTCCCAGACCTTCGCCCTGGACGGCGTGGACGTGGCGGGCTACGACACCGTCGTCATCCACTGCGACAAGGCCAAGGCCGTCTTCGGCGCCGCGGCCCTGGCATGAGCCGTGCCCTGAACCTCGCCGCCGTCGTGCTGACGACGGCGGCGAGGGTCGCGCTCGGCCTGCTCTGGATCAACGAAGGGCTGATCAAGTACCGGGCGGGCTTCGGCGCCGCCGACATCCGGCTCGTGGCCGACGGCGCCGCGGCCAGCAGCCGGGTGCCCGGCTACTTCCAGGTCTTCGCGGAGCACGTGCTGGGCCCCGCGTCCGGGCTGTTCGGCGTGCTGATGCCGCTGCTGGAGGTGGGCCTCGGGGTCGCGCTGGTCGCCGGGGTGCTCACCCTGCCGGTCGCGCTCGCGAGCGTCGCGACCCTGCTGAGCTACTGGTCGGCCGACCAGCTCACGGAGTCCTACCCGGTGATGGTCGCCCTCGCGGTCGTGCTCGTCGCGTGGCCGGCGCTCGCCTCGCGCGTGTCGGTGACGGCGCTCGTGAGACGTGGCCGGCTCAGCCCAGCGAGCGCAGCACCTCGATGACGGAGGTGATGTGGGCCCGCATCGCGGCCTCGGCCGCGGCCGGGTCGCGCGCGACGACAGCCTCGATGACCGCCTCGTGCTGAGCCAGCGAGACCGCCGACCGGCCGGGAACGCGTGAGAGCGCGAACTGGTGGCGCACCATCTGCCCGTGCAGCTGCGCCACGATCCGGTTGGCGGTCTCGTGCCGCGCGATCTCGCGCAGCGTCGCGTGCAGCTCCGCGTTGAGGTCGCTGTAGACCGCCGACTCCCCGGCCTCCACGGCCTCCCGCATGCGGCGGCCGATCCCCGAGAGCCGCTTCGCGTCCGTCGCGGTGAGCCGCTCGGCGGCACGCGCCGCGACCAGCCCCTCGACGACGCGGCGGATCTCGCTGATCTCGATCGCCTCGTCGAGGCTGATCTCGCGGATCCGGGCCCCGCGGTTCTGCTGGCGCTCGACGAGGCCCTCGGCCACGAGGTCCTGCAGCGCGGCGCGCACCGCGAACCGGCGCGCGCCGAACTGCTCGCACAGATCGGCCTCGACGAGCCGCTGACGTGGTGCGAAGTCACCCCGCAGGATCGCCGCTCGCAGCTCGTCCCGCACCTGGGCGTCGTCCACCATCACGTCCCTCTCACGTCGTCGTCCGCCACCCCCGGGCGCGAAGCGATTGTCAACAATACGAGCACCCTAACGGCTGGCGCCCACCTCCGACGCCGACGCCGACGCCAGCCGCGCCTTGCGCGTGGCCGGACCGAAGACCGCCAGAGCCAGCGCACCCACGACCCAGGTGCCCGCGATGAAGTAGAAGACGGTCTGGTACCCGTGCCCGCTGTACAGGCCCGCGATGATCAGCGGCCCGACGGCGTTGGACAGCCGCCCCAGGCCGTACGAGATCGAGGTGCCGAGCGACCGCCCCTTGGTGTCGTACAGCTCGGGCGAGTACGCGTAGGCCAGGGCCGTGTAGCCGCGCTCGAACAGGTTGACCAGGAACCCGAACACGACGATCAGCACGGGCGTGAACGTCAGGCCGTACAGGAGCCCGGACCCGGCGATGACCAGCGCGAACACGACCAGGCACCACTTGCGCTCGAACCGGTCGGTGACCTGCGCGGCCAGGAAGGACCCCAGCGGCGCGCCCACGGTGGTCAGCGCGACGAAGAAGATCGAGTCCTCGACGCTGATCCCCTCGGCGGCCAGCAGCGTGGGCGCCCAGGACGAGAACCCGAAGAACCCGATCGTCTGGGTGATCCACAGGACCGACAGCAGGATGGTCGGGTAGAGGAACTTCTTGTCCTTGAGCATCGCCAGGCCCGCCCGTGTGGCGGGGCCGGTCTCCACCGGCACGGCGGCGTCGGGCAGCGTGCCGTGCTGGGCGACCGCCTGGGCCTCCATGTCCCGCAGCACCGCGTCGGCCTCGTCGTGCCGGCCGCGCGACTCCAGCCACTGCGGCGACTCGGCGAGCTTGCGCACGAAGAACAGGAAGAGGACACCGAGCGAGCCCCACAGGTAGACGAGCCGCCAGGACCAGTCGTTGATCGGCACCACGAACGAGGCGATCAGGTTGGTCGCAGGCGTGCCGCAGATGCCGATCATGATCACGTACGCCTGGTACTTGCCGCGCACCGCCTTCGGGAAGAGCTCGTTGATGTAGACCACGGCCACGACCGTCATCGCGGACAGGCCCGCGCTGGTCATGACGCGGAACAGGCCCATCGAGAAGATGTCCCAGGCGAAGATCGTCGCGAACGACCACACCGAGAACCAGATGGTGGTCGCCACCAGCGTGCGCTTGCGGCCGAGCCGGTCGGCGAGCCCGCCGGCCACGATCGACCCGATGAACATGCCGACGAACGACAGCGACGTCACGTACGCGACGTGGTTGACGCTCGCGCCCCACTGCTCGCGGATCACGGGGGCGGTGATCGCGAACGTGTTGATGTCCGCGAACTCGAAGAAGTAGGTGAAGGCCAGGGCGACCATCGTGGTCTTGTGGAACTTCGAGATCGGCAACCGGTCGATCCGGTTGGCCGCGTTGGTCCGGGTCTGCAAGGGGGGTCTCCTTCTGGTTCCTCGGGCGTCGTCGCCCGGGGTCGGCTCAGGCCTCCGTCGGCCAGTACAGGCGCTGGGGGTTGTCCACGAGCAGCGCCTGCCGCAGCTCGGGGGTCGGTGCGACGTGCGGGATGTGGTCCACGAGCAGCCCGTCGTCGGGCATGTGGTCCTTGAGGTTGGGGTGCGGCCAGTCGGTGCCCCACAGCACCCGGTCCGGGAAGCGCTCGACGACCTTGCGGGCGAACGGCACGACGTCGGCGTAGGCGTGGCGCTCGCCGTCCAGGGCGGGGGCGCCGATCACGGTGAGGCGCTCCGGGCAGGAGACCTTGACCCACACGTCGTTCGCCGCCACGAAGTCGAGGAACTCGGCGAACTCGGGCCCGTCGGGGTCCTTGGTGACGTCGGGGCGGCCCATGTGGTCCACCACCAGCGGTACCGGGAGGGCGGCGAAGAAGTCCTTCAGGTCGGGCAGGTCGGCGGCCTCGAAGTAGATGACGACGTGCCAGCCCAGCGGGGCGATCCGCGCCGCGATGGTCTCCAGCGCCGCGGTGGGGACGGCGTCGACCAGCCGCTTGACGAAGTTGAAGCGGACGCCGCGCACCCCGGCGTCGTGCAGGCGGCGCAGCTCCTCGTCGGTGACGTCGGCGCGGACGGTCGCGACGCCGCGAGCCCGGCCGCCGGACCGCTCCAGGGCGTCGACCAGGGCGCTGTTGTCCGCGCCGTGGCAGGTGGCCTGCACGATGACGTTGCGGCTCACGCCCAGGTGGTCGCGCAGGTCGAAGAGCTGCTGCGCGGACGCGTCGACGGGCGTGTACTTGCGCTCGGGCGCGAACGGGAACTGGTCGGCGGGGCCGAACACGTGGCAGTGCGCGTCCACGGCGCCGTCGGGCAGCGTGAAGGCGGGCTTCGTCGGGCCCTGGTACCAGTGCAGCCAGCCGGGGGTGACGTCCTTGTCGGTCATGATCCGTCCTCAGTCCGTGTAGGTCAGGCCGAGCTCGGCCAGCCTCGGTCGCATGTCGTAGAGGTCGAGCCCCAGCTCGCCGGCGGCGAACCGCTCGCGCTTGGCGGCCTCGTTGTCCTCGCGCCGGCGGGCGGCCTCGGCCACCTCCGCGGCCCGGGCGGCGGGCACGACGACGACGCCGTCGGCGTCCGCCACGACCACGTCGCCCGGGGTGACCAGCGCATTGGCGCACACGACCGGCACGTTCACCGAGCCGAGCGTGGCCTTGACGGTGCCCTTCGCGTTGACCGCGCGGGAGAACACCGGGAAGTCCATCGCCCGCAGGGTGTCGACGTCGCGGCAGCCGCCGTCGATCACCAGGCCGCGGGCGCCGCGGGCCTTCATCGAGGTGGCGAGCAGGTCGCCGAAGAACCCGTCCTCGCTCTCGGTGGTGCAGGCGGCCACGACGACGTCGCCGGGGCGCACCTGCTCGGCGGCGACGTGCAGCATCCAGTTGTCGCCGGGCTGGAGCAGCACCGTGACGGCGGTGCCGCACATCGCGGCGCCCTCGTAGACGGGGCGCAGGTACGGCCGCATGAGGCCGAGGCGGCCGAGGGCCTCGTGGACGGTGGCGACGCCGAAGCGCGACAGCGCCTCGACGGCGGCCGGGTCGGCGCGGCGGATGTTCGTGTGGACGACTCCGAGCTCAGACACGGGTCAGCCCCCTCTCGGTCAGGCGCCGGTCGAGCAGCGGGTAGACGCGGCGGGCGTTGCTCTCGAACAGGGCGCGGGTTGCGGCGTCATCCAGGCCCCGGGTCGCGGCGTGGGACTCGATGTAGCGCCGGGTGTCGTCGAAGTGGTGGCCGGTGCGCGGGTCGATGCCGCGCACGGCGCCGATCATCTCCGAGGCGAACAGCACGCCGTCGCGCGGGATCACGTCGAGCAGCAGGTCGGCGCCGGGCTGGTGGTAGACGCACGTGTCGAAGAAGACGTTGGTGCCGAGCATCTCCTCGGGCTCCGGCTTGCCCAGCGCCTGGGCGAGGCCGCGGAACCGGCCCCAGTGGTAGGGCACCGCTCCCCCGCCGTGCGGGATCACGAGCCGCAGGTCCGGGAAGTCGGCGAACAGGTCGCCCTGCAGCAGCTGCATGAACACCGTGGTGTCGGCGTTGAGGTAGTGCGCGCCGGTGGTGTGGAAGGCGGGGTTGCAGCTCGTGGAGACGTGCACCATCGCGGGCACGTCGAGCTCGACCAGCTTCTCGTAGACGGGGTACCAGGAGCGGTCGGTCAGGGGCGGCGCGGTCCAGTGCCCGCCGGACGGGTCCGGGTTGAGGTTCACGGTGACGGCGCCCAGCTCGGTCACGGCCCGCTCGATCTCGGGGACCGACGTCGCCGGGTCGGCGCCGGGCGACTGCGGCAGCATGGCGCCGGGCGCGAACCGGTCCGGGAAGAGCCCGGCCACGCGGGCGCACAGGTCGTTGCAGATCCGCGCCCAGGCGGTCGACGTCGCGAGGTCGCCGACGTGGTGTGCCATGAACGACGCGCGGGGCGAGAAGACGGTGACGTCGATGCCGCGGTCGTCCATCTGCCTCAGCTGGTGGGCCTGGAGCGTCTCGCGGATCTGGTCGTCGCTGATGCGCGGGCCAGCCGGGTCGGGGGCCAGGCCCGAGTCGGCCAGGGCGGCGACCTGCGCGTCGCGCCAGGCGCCGAGCGGTTCGGGGGCGGTCGTGTAGTGGCCGTGCACGTCGATGATCACGCGGTGGCCTCCTCGTTCTTCTCGGTGGTCGGGTCCCAGACGGCGCGCGGCACCAGCACCTCGCCCGTCATGAGCAGACGGGCGGTGCGCAGGAGCGCGGAGCCGACGACGGCGGGCGGGTCGCCGGCTCCCAGGCCGAGCGTCACCGAGAACTCGCCCGAGGGGTGCTCGACGGAGACGGTGACCTCGCGCCCGCCCCCCGGCCCCGCGACATCCGGCACGACGGCGACCTCGTGCGCCACGCTGCCCGGCAGCACGCACGCCGTCGCGACGGTGACCGCCGCGAGCACGCCGATGGACTGGTGGGCCACGCGCGGGATGAGCGAGCGGGTGGTGATGCTGCCGCCGTCGGCGGGCGCCGACACGAGCGTCATCTTGGGGTAGTTCTTCGCCGTGACGTCGCCTAGGCCCATGGCCCGGCCGCAGTCGAGGCGGAGGCGCTCGACGCGGTCCTTGAGCGCCGCGTCGGCGTCGATCTCGGCCGGGGTCTCGTCGCCGCGGGCGCCGAGCCGGTCCGCGCGCACGATCACCAGCGGCTGGCCGTTGTCGATCAGGGTCACCTCGACCTCGCCGAGGCCCGGCACGGTGACGGTGTCGCGCACGTTCCCGGTGGGCAGCAGGCTGCCGGCCACGGAGCCGGCGGTGTCGAGGAATGCGATGCGCACCGGCGCGGCCGTGCCCGGCACGCCGTCGATCCGGGCGTCGCCGGCGTACTCGACGTACCGGCGCCCGTCGGCGCCCAGCGGCGTGGGCACCGTGATGTCCGCGACCGCGCCCGTGTTGCGGGTCAGCACCGAGGCCGTGGTGGTGTCGCCGTCCGGCACGAGGATGCCGGTCTCGATGGCGAACGGCAGCACCGCGGCCAGCATGTTGCCGCAGTTCGGCGTGGTGTCCACGACGTCGGAGTCGGGCTGCAGCTGCGCGAACGTCCACTCGACGTCGACGCCGCCGGACCCGGGCGACACGATCCCCACCTTGCTGGTCAGGGGGTGCGCGCCGCCCAGGCCGTCGATCTGGCGGGGGTCGGGCGAGCCCATCGCGGCGAGCAGCACGGCGTCGCGCACGGCCGGGTCGGCGGGCAGGGTGCGGGCGTCGAGGAACAGGCCCCGCGACGTGCCGCCGCGCATGACGAGCGCGGGCACCGCGGTCTGCGAGCCCGCGGTGCGGGCACGGCGATAGGACGGGCCATCGGTGGCGGTCACTGCGCTCCTCCTCCATGAGGCGTGTCCCGGCACCGTAGTCCATCAACAATCTTGTTGACAATTTTGTCGCCGAAAAGCGGCTACCCCTGAGTCACCCACGGCCCCCGCGGCGGGCCCGGCTTCTCGTTGCGGGTCCACCACTTGGCGTCGTAGGTACGACCCTCGTAGACCGCCACGGAACCTGCCTCGAAGATGCGCGACGGCGTCCACCGCGCCACGCCGTCCCGCTCCACGATCTCCTGCCACGGGCCGTAGGCAGCGCCGGGCTCCTGGCCCCGGGTCCACCAGGCCGCTCGCCAGGTCGAGCCCTCGTACGAGATCTCGTCACCCGCGGTGTAGACCGCCGACGCGTCCCAGGCGGGAGCGGCCGGCGCGCAGCCGTCGTCGCACACGCTGAACGAGGCGAGCACGGCCTTGTGGTCGGACGGCCAGACGGCGTCCGGCGTCAGGATCTGGTCGGCGCTGTCGTCGTCGACCCGCTCGTTGCGCACGATCGTCGACTGCGGCCCCACCACGGCGGCGTCGTCGATCGAGACCCGCTCGTCGGGTGTGACGAACACGTAGTCGATCCGGTCGCGCTCGTCGGCCTCGGGCGCCCAGGTGAGGTCCGTCGTCGGGAAGAGCGGGTTGTCGGACGGCCAGGTCACACCAGGGTTCGCGACCGGGTCCGGGTGCACCTCGCGGAACGCGTCGACCAGTCCGCCGTCGAGCAGCGTCTGCGTCGACTGCCACGGGATCACCAGGCCGTTGTGGTCCTGCAGGTCGGCGGTCGCCTCGGTCCAGTCCTGCACGGACGGCTCGTTGAAGTCGCCGCCGACGACGGCGATGCGGCCCGCCGCGCGCTCGGCCGCGACGTCCGCGACGAGCGCCGCGGCCGTGGCGGGGCGGCCCGACTGCCGGTTGGCCTCCAGGATCGCGTCCACGTCGGTGACTGGGCCGCCGGGCAGCTTGTCCCACGTGTCCCAGCCGTCGGGCCAGTCGCCCTGGACGGCGCCGCCGTAGCCGCGCGGCAGGTAGGTGGCGTACCAGCGGTACTCCAGGTGGCCGCCGTAGGCGACGACCTCGGTGCCGTTCACGTCGAGCACGGCCTTGGTCCACCAGCGGTCCACCGTGCTGGTCTCCAGGATCGGGTACCGCGAGACGATGCCGGTGTCGGTCGCGATCACGTGGTCGTAGCCGAGCAGCGCGGCGACCTCGCGCGGGGCGTCCCCCTGCTCGGGCAGGAACGTGACGTCGGCGTCGGTCTCCAGCAGGACGTCGGCGATCTCGCGCGCGCCGTCGTCGATCTGGGTGCCGCCGTGCCACACGTTGAAGGTGAGCACGTTGAGCTCGCTGACGCCGTCCACCTCGGGCTTGGGCTCGGCGGGCGGCACGGTCGTGGCGGTGGCCGACGGCGCGATGGCCATTGCCGCGAGCGTCGCGCCCGCGGCAACGGCCGCCAGCAGGCGTCGAGGGCGTACAGGTGCGGATGACATCGGTTCTTCTCCCCGGGGTCGGAAATCGGTGCGGCCGCGACGCTACGAGGTACGCGTGGCCGGGCCGTGGCCGCGAGATGAACGCGCCCGGGGCTGATAGGTCGCATCATCACCGTTGACCCCTGCACCACGCAGGCCGGAGATTCGACCCCGAACGGCCCGGGCGGCAACCGCACCGCCGCGCACCGGAGCGCGGCGACCCACCGGGCCGGACGGGAGTCACCATGGAATCGGACCGAAAGCTCCTGCTCGACCGCCGCAGCCTGCTCCTGGGCTCGGCCGTGCTCGGCTCGGCCGCCGCCCTCGGCGTCGCCGCACCACCCCGGGCGGCCGCCGCGGTGCCTGGCTTCCCCACGTTCCAGCGGGTCGGCGCCGCGCTGAACAAGTCGGCCCTGGCCTACAACCCGACGAACGAGCTCATCTTCCCGTCGGTCCGCAACGTCGCGGGCCGGGTCCAGAACCCGCTGGGCAGCTGGTACATGTACTACGCCCCGCACGACGCGCCCGGCGGGATCTGCCTGGCCTACGCCGACTCGCTCGACGGCCCGTGGCGCGAGTACTCGGGCAACCCGGTCATCTCCCGCACCTGGTCACCGCACTACTCGGTGAGCCACGTCTCCAGCCCGCACGCCGTCTGGAACGCCGCGGACGGCCGGCTCTACCTGTACTTCCACGGGGAGAACACGACCACCCGGGTGGCGTCGTCGGCCGACGGGCGCAGCTTCACCTACGCGGGCACCGTGCTCACCACCGCGATGCTGCCCAGTGACGTCACCGAGACGTCCTACGCGCGGGTGTTCCCGCACCCCACCAAGTCCGACACGCAGATCATGCTGTTCATGGGCGCGCAGGCCGGGACCCGCAAGATCTTCATCGGCTGGTCCAACCGGCTCACCTCGGGCTGGCAGTTCAAGCCCCAGCCGCTGATCTCGCCGGCCGCGGGCGAGGGCGGGCAGCTCTCCGGCGCCCACTACTGGTCGCGCAACGGCGGCGGCCACGTGGTCTACCACGGCGGTTCCGGCAGCATGCACGTCGCCGACGTCGGCACGAGCTTCGACCGCGAGAACCACCTCGGGGTGCTGTACACGGAGCCGCAGGCCACGCGGGCCGCGGCCCCGAGCTTCGCCGAGGAGGGCGGCGGGCTGTACATGTTCTACGAGGCCGGCCAGCGCGGGAACACCAACATCGCGGTGGCCCGGGCGAGCTGAGCCCTCAGGCCGTGCGGCGGCGGGCGGCCACGCCCAGCGCGACGAGGGTCACCAGGGTGCCCGCCGCCATCAGCACCTGGAGCCACGGCCCGAGGGCCACGCCCGCGGTGACGCCGTCGCGCAGCTCGACGTCCGTGACGATCAGCCCGGGCTCGGCCGCGGGCAGGGACCGGCCCGCGGCGCCGTCAGGCGCGAACACCTGGCTGGTGCCCGTGGTCGAGAGGTTGACGACGGCGCGGCCGGTCTCGATGGCCCGCATCCGCGCGAACGCGGTCTGCTGCAGGTTCTCGTCGGTGCCCCGGAAGTCGGCGTTGTTGGTCTGGAACATGAAGGCCTGCGCGCCGTTGCCGATGCCCTCGCGGATCACGTCGTCGAACACGACGTCGAAGCAGATCGCGAGCCCGACGACGGCGTCGCCGGTGTCGACGGCCGGCACGTCGGTGCCGGGCGTGTACTCCCGGCCCAAGAGGTTGACGAGGCTCGGCACGATGGCGCCGTACAGCCACCGGTCCGGCACGTACTCGCCGAACGGGACGGGGTGCCGCTTGGCGTGCGAGGCCACGGCGCCGTCCTGCGTCCACAGGAACGACCGGTTGTAGATCAGGTCGCCGTCCGCCGACGCGGCGTTCAGCAGCAGCGGGGCGCCGTACCGGCGGACGGCCGAGTCCAGGGCCACCGCCGTGGACGTGGTGGCCGGCGGGTCGCTGTCGACGCCACCCTCCGGCCAGACCACGAGGTCCACCTGGTCGTCCTCCAGCGGGGCGGACGCCGCGAGCTGGGAGTCGAGCATGTCGCCCGGCTCCCGCGCGTCGGAGTAGGCGGCGGGGCCGTCGCCCTGGGCGGCACCGACGCGCAGCGTGCCGGCGTCCGACGTCGGGAACTGGGGCGCGACCAGCAGCAGGGCCGCGAGCGCCACCGCGGGCACGGCGGCGGTCCACCGCCGGGTGGTGGAGCCGGTGCGCACGGTCCGGACCACCTCGATGACGGCGGCGCACAGCAGCACCATGCAGAAGCCGAGCCCGGACACGCCCAGCCAGGACGCGACGGGCGCGATCGGGCTCGCGGACTGGCTCATGCCGAGGCGGCCCCAGGGGAAGCCGCCGTAGGGCCAGGAGCCCATGGCGAGCTCGCGCGTCATCCAGGCGCCGGCCACGAGCAGGGGCAGTCCCACCAGCCGCAGCGCGCCGGCCGTGCCGCGGCGCGGCACCCATCGGTAGGCCAGCGTGATCAGCGGCGACAGCGCCGCCGTGAAGAGGGTCTGCACGGTGGCCAGCGCCACCCAGGGCACCCAGCCCAGCGGGTCGTCGCCGAGGAACCGCGACGACCACGACACGTGCGGGAACCAGAACGCCGCACCGAACGCCGCGCCGACGAGGACCGCGCCCCAGGCCCGCCGGCCGATGAACGTGAGCAGCGAGAGGGTGACCGCGACGAACGCGAGCGGCCACCACCCGAGTGACGGGAAGGCGCCGTCGAGCGCCAGCCCCGCCAGGGCGGCCACCGGGACGGCCGCCCACAGGGGCAGGAGGGGCGGGTCGAGGAGCCGCGTGCGGGCCCGGCCCGGGGACTCGGTCCGGGCGGTCGCCCGCGGCTCATGGGTGCCGGCGCCGGGGGCCGGCTGCGAGGGTGCTGCCTGCGTCACGCCCCAGAGTCTCCCACCCCGGCCTGGGAGCTCTGGACGCGGCGTCCGGCCGGTCAGGCTCCCGGCGCGTCCCCGAAGTCGCGGATGTCCAGCCGGACGCCGCCCTTGAGCGCCGACTCGTGCGCGACGATGCCGGGCATCGTGTACCGCGCGGCGACCCAGGCGTTGACGGGCGGGAGGGTGCCGGTGTTGACGGCGGTGACGAAGTCGTCGGCCAGGAAGTGGTGGCTGCCCTCGTGGCCGTTGGACACGTTCGCGAACTCCTTGGGCAGGCGCGAGCGGTCGTGCACGGGCGCGGAGCCCGAGGTGAAGGCGTCGCGCAGCGCGGGCGAGACGTGCTCCAGCGACGGGTCGTCGGGCGAGAGGGTGGGCTTGGGCGCCAGGTGCTCCGTGAGGTCCACGACCGTCTCCTTGTCCTGCCAGAGGCTGACGTTCACGAGCTGCTCCATGCTGGCCTCGGTGCCGAAGAACCGGAACCGTGACTCGCGGAAGTGCGAGGGGAACCCGACCCGGCGGAACTCGTTGATGCGGAACGCGCCGCCGCCCGCGGCCTCGAACAGCGCGGTGGCGTTGGAGAAGTCGTTGGCGAACTGGCTGACCTCCTTGTCGAACACGCCGTCCCCGCGGTCGTCGAGCACGCCGATCGCCGAGACGCTGGTCGCGTGCGTCTGCCAGGCGCCGAGGATGCCGCCCAGGGAGTGCGTCGGGTACATCAGGGGCGGGTAGCTCGCGGTGGACTTCCAGTTCTCGCCGCCGCTGTACTTGTAGGCGTCGTAGAAGCCGAGGTCCATGTCGTGCAGGTAGTCGCCCTCGGCGTAGAAGAGCCGGCCGAACGCGCCCTTGGCGGCCTGGTCGCGGGCGTGGACGGTCGCCGGGTTGTAGTAGCTCGTCTCGCCCATCATGTAGGTCAGCCCGGTCTCGCGGACGGCCTCGACGATCGCCTCGATCTCCTCCTCGGAGATCGCCATCGGCACCGAGGAGTAGACGTGCTTGCCGGCGCGCAGCGCCTGCACCACCAGGGGCCCGTGCGTCCAGCGCTGCGTGAAGATCGCGATGGCGTCGACGTCGGAGGCGAGCAGGGCCTCGAAGGACGGCACGGTCCCGGCGAGGTCGTACTCCCCGACGAGCTTCTCGGCGCGCTCGGGCAGCAGGTCGGTGACGTAGATGTCCCCGACGCCGGGGTGCAGGTTCCAGAGCTTGACGAACTGCCCGGCGAACTGGCCGGCTCCGACGATGCCAAGTGTGAACACGAAGAGCTCCTTGAGGTTGGGCCGCGGCGATGCGGCCGGCGTTGACGGCCTCGACCCTACGTACCTACGATCGGCGAACTCTTCATGGATCAGAGCCGGTTCTTCCCGGATCATCAGATAGCGGGGTGGCCGATGACGTCGCAGATCGAGATCGAGCCGCCCGCCCTCGTGAGCTGGTCCGGTCGCCCCACGCTGATGGGCACCGCCCACCAGCACGACGACCTGGAGATCAACCTCGTCACCGAGGGCGGCACGATGCTCTACCTGTTCGGTGGCGCGCCGGTCGAGATCGGCCCCGGGTCCGTCGCCGCGTTCTGGGCGGCCGTGCCGCACCAGCTCATCGCCAGCACGGCGACCCGGGCGCACTGGGTGCACGTGCCGTTCTCGACCTTCCTCGGCTGGGGGCTGCCCACCGCCCTGGTCGGCCGGCTCCTGTCCGGCATGCCGCTGATCTCGCCGCCCGAGGCGGCGCTGACGACCGACGACGCGAACTTCACGCAGTGGGCCGCCGACCTGTCGGGCGAGCAGCCGGAGCTGCGCCGCGTCGCGATGCTGGAGATCGAGGCCCGGGTGCGTCGCCTCGGGCTGGCCACGCCGGGGCAGCCGGTACGGCAGTTCACGGCGGGCGACCCGGCCCTGCGCCAGGTGCTGGCGATGGTGCGGCACATCGCCGAGAACTTCCGCGAGCCGCTGACCGTCGCGGACGTCGCACGGTCGGTGCGGCTGCACCCCAACTACGCCATGGCCCAGTTCCGCAAGGTCGTGCGCACCACCATGGTCGACTACCTGACCCGGTGCCGGCTGGCCGAGGCGCGGCGCCTGCTGGTCACGACCGGCCTGCCGGTGGCCGACGTCGCGGCCGAGTCGGGCTTCAGCTCCGTGAGCCGGTTCTACACCGCGTTCGGCGACGCGTGCGGCATGCCGCCGGCCGCGTACCGGCGCGAGAACCAGCACGACCAGCCCGGGTGAGCCCCGGCTCTGCCCGACCCGGCCTGTGCTTGACTGCCGCGGTGGCCGACCTTCCCGCTCGCACGGAGATCCCCGACCGCCTGGACATCGCGGGGACGACGTTCACCCGCATCGAGTCCCCCGAGGGCATCGCCTGCTGGTCGGCAGACGCCGACCACCGGCCCGTGAGCGTGCTGACGGAGCCCGCCGCCGCGCCGGACCAGGAGACCCTGGACCTGGCCGCCGCCGTGCTGGGCCGGTTCGACGAGCTCGCCGACCTGGCCGTCGCGTACCTGCGCGAGCGGCTGCGGGAGCCGGAGCTCGGCCTGTCGGCCGACGAGCTCGCGACGCTGGACGCCGCGGAGCCGCCGGCCGCCGAGCCCGGGGCGGTTGTCTGGGCCGACGGCACCTGGCTGCTGCGGTTCACGGAGTCCCGCCTCCGGCTGGCCGACCCGTACGGGATCGGCGTGCTCTTCGAGGGCACGACCCCGTCCGGGATCGAGGACCTCTCGCACGCCGACCTCGCCTAGCCCGGCGCCGACCTCGCCTAGCGGGGCTCGACCCGCAGCGTGGTCGCCGTCGCGGCGGCGCTGGTGATCGAGCGCACGGCCGAGCCGTCGCCGTACTTGGCGTGGTAGGCGCGGTCGATCGCCTCGTCGTGGGCGTCGTCGGCCGTGAACGTCACCTCGGCGCGGATGCCGCCGGCGTCGATCACGCCGGTACCGGTACGCAGCACGCCGCGGTACCAGGCGCCGTCCTGCCCCCGGACGGACCGGATGAACAGCGCGTCGTCGACGACGACGTGCCAGACGATCCGGGACGTGCGGAGGGTGCCGTCGGGCCGGCGGGCGGCGACGCGCAGCTCGCCGTCGGCGTCGATCGTGGCGAGGTCCTCGGTTGTCCAGGTGCTCATGCTTCCTCCGGTTCTCAGCGGCGCAGCTCGGCCGGCGTCAGCTCGTGGGCGCCGTAGCTGTTGTCCTCGGGGTTGAGGGTCACGCCGGGGGCGACCAGCTCGTCGATCCGGTCCAGGACGTCGGCGGTGAGCGTGATCTCCGCGGCGGGCAGGTAGGACTCGAGCTGCGCCATGGTGCGCGGACCGACGATCGCCGAGGTGACCCCCGGGTGGTTCAGGACGAACGCGATCGCCAGCTCGATCAGCGTCATGCCCGCCTGCTCCGCGAGCAGGGCGAGCTCCTCGACGACGTCGAGCTTGCGCTGGTTGGCGGGGAGGCTCATGTCGAACCGGGCGCCCGGCCGTGCGCTCGACGTCGGACTGGACGCCGCGTCCTTGCGCCAGCGGCCGGACAGCCAGCCGCCGCTCAGCGGACTGTAGGTGAGCGTGCCCATGCCGTGCCGCCGCACGGTGGGCAGCACGTCCTCCTCGATACCGCGCACGAGGATCGAGTACGGCGGCTGCTCGGTCACGAAGCGTTCGAGGTGCCGCTCGCGGGAGGCCCACTGGGCCTCGACGATCTGCGAGCCGGAGTACGAGGACGAGCCGAGGTAGCGGATCTTGCCCTGCCGCACCAGGTCGGTCAGCGCGCCGAGCGTCTCGGTCACGTCCGTGTCGGGCGACGGCCGGTGCACCTGGTAGAGGTCGATGTGGTCGGTGCCGAGCCGCCGCAGCGAGCTCTCGACCTCGCGCACTATCCACCGGCGGGAGCCGCCGCGGTGGTTCGGGTCGTCGCCCATCGGCATGAAGAACTTGGTCGCGAGGAACACGTCGTCCCGGCGGCCGGCGATCGCCGCGCCGACGATCTCCTCGGAGACACCCGCGGAGTAGACGTCCGCGGTGTCGACCACGTTGATCCCCGCGTCCAGGGCGCGGTGGATGATCCGGGTGGCGTCCTCGCGGTCGTCGTTGCCCCAGGGACCGAACATCATGGCCCCGAGCGTGAGCGGGCTGACCTGGACGCCGGTGCGGCCGAGCGGGCGGTAGCGCATGGCTCAGGCCTCCGGGATCTCGCGGCCGAAGGTGTCGAGCGTGACGTCCGCGGGCTCGGGCCCGCCGCGGCGGCCGGTGTCCAGGGCGTCGATCGCGGCCAGCTCGGTGCCGCTCAGCTCGAAGCCGAGCACGTCGAGGTTCTCCGCGATGCGGCTGGGCGTGACCGACTTGGGGATGGCCGAGCGCCCCTGCTGCAGGTGCCAGCGGAGCATGACCTGGGCCGGCGTCCTGCCGTGCGCCTGGGCGATGCCCACGATCGTGGCGTCCTCCAGGGTGCTGGTGTGGCCGGCGTCGCGGTAGAACGTGATGCCGCCGATGGGCGACCAGGCCTGGGTGAGGATCCCGGCGGCGGCGTCCGCCTCGAGCACCTCGGGCTGGCGGAAGTAGGGGTGCACCTCGACCTGGTTCACGGCGGGCACCACCGACGTCGCCTCGGCGAGCCGCTCCAGGTGGTCGGGCATGAAGTTGCTGACGCCGATCGCGCGGACCTTGCCGTCCGCGAGCAGGGTCTCCAGCGCGCGGTAGGCCTCGGTGGTGAGGTCGAACCGGCTCGGCAGGGCCTGGTGCAGGATCAGCAGGTCGATGGTCTCGACGCCGAGCTTGGCGGCGCTCTTGTCGAACGCGTGCAGCGTGGCGTCATAGCCGTAGTCGCTGATCCAGACCTTGGTCTCGACGAAGACGTCGGAGCGGTCGAGGCCGGAGCGGCGGATCGCCTCGCCGACCTCGCGCTCGTTGCCGTAGGCGGCCGCGGTGTCGACGTGGCGATAACCGGCGCCGAGTGCCGTCTCGACGGCGGCGACCGTCTCGGCCGGCGGGGTCTGGAAGACGCCGTAGCCCAGGGCCGGCATCTCGACCCCGTTGTTCAGGGTGAGGGTGGGGATCTTGCTGGTGTGCACCGTCATGCCTTTCACGGTAGGCACGGCCCCGCCGATGTGACAGGTCCTGCTGTTACCCCGCTGGCGGTGCCCTCCCGGGCGGTCAGGAGATCTCGACGACGATCTTGCCCAGGTTGTCCCCCGCCTCGAGGCGCGCGAACGCGGCCGGCGCCTCCTCCAGCGGCCGCACCTCGTCGATCGCGGGGACGACGACGCCGTCGGTCACCAGGTCCGCGACCTCCTGGAGGTCCGCGCGCGACTGGGGCACGAACAGCACGCCGACGCGCTTGCCGGTCAGCAGCCGCAGCAGCGGCCCGGCCACGAGCGTCGCGAGCAGCACGCGGGTGCGGCCGCCGACCATCAGGTAGGACCCGCCGGCCCGCAGCGCCCGGTGCACCCGGAACGGGGAGCGCCGGGCCACCAGGTCCACGACGCGGTCGTACCGGTCGCGCTGGTCGGCCCAGTCGCAGTGCTCGAACGCGACGGTGTCGTCGGCGCCGACCCGGAGCAGGTGACCGGCCTTGTCGGCCCGGTCCACGGCCGTCACGTGGGCGCCCAGGTGCCGCGCGAGGCCGATCACGAGCGCCCCGCCCGCGCCGCCCGCGCCGTTGACCAGGAGCTTGTCGCCCGGCCCCAGCCCGCGGGTGGCGCGCAGCGCGATGCACCCGGCCTGCGGCACCGCCGCCGCCCGCACGAAGGACAGGTGCTCCGGCTTGCGGGCCAGCAGCCGGGGCGACGTCGCGACGTACCGGGCGAGCCCGCCGCGGTAGCCGGCCAGCTCCCCGAACACCTCGTCGCCCGGCGCGTACTCGGTCACGGACCGCCCCACCGCCACGACCGTCCCGGCGACGTCCGACCCCGGGACGGGGTGCCGCGGGCGCCGCAGGCCGCCCACCCGCGCGTAGAACGGCCTGCCGACGAGGTTCTCGCGGTCCGACCCGTTCAGGGACGTGGCGCGGACCGCGATCAGCACCTCGTCGTCCGCCGGGACGGGGTCGGGCAGCTCGCCGACCACCACGACGTCCGCGCTCCCGTACCGGTCCTGGATGACGGCCCGCATCGTGCCTCCCGCTCGAGTGGTCCAGCGCCACCAACGTAGCGGCGCACGGCGTCCGGCGGGGGTGGTCCGCGACGGGTTCACCCGGGCGGTTAGAGTCTGGCCATGCCGCTCCAGCCGCGCCCTCTTCCGGCCGCAGAGACCACCCCGACCGGGCACTTCGCGGAGGTGTCACCGGGCCCCGTCGGGCGGCTCGTCGACGCGCTGCACGCCCTGGTCCTCGGCGGCGCCGTGGGGCTGCTGCTGGCCACCCTCGCGCACGTCGTCGTGGGCCTGCTGGTCGAGAGCGGCGCGGTGACGGCCCCCGCGCCGCTCGACGCCGCCCTCACGCGCGGGTTCGCGCTCGACCTGGCGGTGCTGCTCGGCTCCGTCGTCGTGGTGCTGGCCCTCTCGACGGCGCGGACCTTCGCGCACGCACGGGCCGTCCGCGACGCGTCGGGGACCGGGGCCGACGGGCGCGCGCTGCCCGTGCCCGGGTACCAGGGGACGCTCGCCTCGGGCGAGACGGTGAACGGGCGGCCGTTCGTGCGCTGGCTGTTCCTGGCGGTCCCCGTGCTCGTGGTCGGGGCGTTCCTCGCAGTGTTCTGCCTGGTGGAGTGGATCAGCGACCCGGACGTCGACGGGCTGGGCGGAGCGACCGTGCTCGCGATCGGGCTCACCGGGGGCAGCGTGGCGGTCATGCTGCTGGTGCGGTGGTGGCGGGCGCGGCTGACCACCGTCCACCTGGAGACGCGGCACGCCCCCGTGTCGTTCGGCCCCGACCCGGGCGTCGAGCCGGTCGCCCTGCCCGCAGCCTTCCGCTGGGCCGAGCGCTTCGCCTCGGTCGTGGGCGTCGTGACGGTCGTGCTCCTGCAGCTCTCCTGGATCGTCGTGGCCGCCTGGGGCGCGCTGTCGGGGCGGGGCGTCGCGATCGGCGGCCGGTTCGTGCTGCTCCCGGGCGAATCCGGGTCTGCCGCCGACGTCGACGCGCTGGTCGGGTCGCCGACCTCGGTCGCCGTCACCGTGCTCGTGGTGCTCGCCCTGGCGCTGACCGTGCTGCGCCGGGTCGCGACCGACCTGCGCTACGTGCTCGCCCGGCGCGCGCTGGTCGCCCGCCTGGACCAGCCGCTGCTCGACGGGCAGCGGCCGCAGCCCGAGCTGACCGGCCTGCTGCTGACCTTCGACACCCCCGTGCGGCGCGCCACGGCGGCCGTGGGTGCAGTCGGCAGCTTCGCCGTGGCGGTGACTGCGACCCTCCGGCCGTTCCTCGACCTCGGCCCCGAGCCGGGCACGACGGCGGCCGTGCTGCTCGCGGTCGTGCTGGTTGCCGCCCTCGCGGCCGTGGTGGCCGACGTCGCCACGGCCGGGTCCCGACGTCGGCTGCGCAACCGAGCGCTGGCCGCCTGGCCGAACGGAGCACCGGCATGACGACAACCACCCTCCTGGGCAGCGAGCTGCCGATCGCGGCCGCACCGATGGCCGGTGGCCCGACGACGACCAGGCTCGCCGCCGCCGCGACCCGGGCCGGGGCGTTCGCGTTCCTCCCCGGCGGGTACCTCGCGCCCGACCGCCTCGCGTCGGACATCGCGGCCGCCCGGGAGTGGGGCAGCCCGTTCGGGGTCAACCTCTTCGTGCCCGGCCCGCCCGACCTGGACCAGGCCGCGTTCGCCGCCTACGCCCGGCGCCTGGCGCCCGAGGCGGCCGCGCTGGGCGTCGACCTGGTGGCCGAGCCCGTCGAGGACGACGACCGGTGGGCCGACAAGCTCCGCCTCCTGGTCGAGGACCCGGTGCCGGTCGTGTCGTTCACGTTCGGCCTGCCGTCGGCC
The DNA here is from genome assembly GCF_042802395.1 of Promicromonospora sp. NPDC057488. Classification (NCBI taxonomy): domain Bacteria; kingdom Bacillati; phylum Actinomycetota; class Actinomycetes; order Micrococcales; family Promicromonosporaceae; genus Promicromonospora; species Promicromonospora sp. NPDC057488. The sequence goes on along the minus strand of NZ_JBHVEG010000042.1, from coordinate 12,257 downwards.
GCCGACGTCCGGGCGCTGCGACGCGTGGGCAGCGTGGTGCTCGCCTCGGTGACGACCGTGGACGAGGCCACCGCGGCCCGCGCCGGCGGCGTGGACGGGCTCGTGGTGCAGGGCCCCGCGGCCGGCGGGCACAGCGCCACGTGGGACCCGGCCCGCCGCGTCGCCGACACGCCGACGTCGGCGGTGGTGCGCGCCGTCGCGGCCGCCGTCGACCTGCCGGTCGTGGCCGCGGGCGGCGTCGACGGGCCCGAGGCGGTGCGCGAGCTGCTCGCGGCCGGGGCGCAGGCCGTCGCGGTCGGCACGCTGCTGCTGCGGACCGACGAGTCCGGCGCGTCCGCCACGTACCAGGCCGCGCTGGCGGCGTCCGACCGGGGCACGGTGGTCACCCGGTCGTTCACCGGGCGGCCGGCGCGAGCCGTGCGCAACGGGTTCGTCGACCGGCACGACGCCGCCGCCCCCGTCGGCTACCCCGCGATCCACCACCTGACGCGCGACCTGCGTCGTCGTGCCGCCGCGACGGGCGACGCCGAGCGGCTGCACCTCTGGGCGGGCACGGGCTACCGGAGCGCGGCGCCGGGCCCGGTCGCCGACGTCCTGCGCGGGCTGGCGGCCGGTCTCTGACGGCCTGGCCGACAACCCGGCCCGGGCGCTTCCCTTTGAGGCCTAAGTTTCTTCGCTCTGGGCCGGGCCAAAGCGGAGAAACTTAGGCCTCGAAGGAGACCAGCCGATCGAGGTCAGCGGGCGACGAAATTCCCTGGCCTCACCGGCCCGTCCGGGTGTTGCCTGACGTCGTCACCGCAGGCCGGCCGTCCCGGCCGGTCCCCGGCCCCTCCCTGGAGCACCCCCTTGATCGTTGTCTCCGCCGCTTCCGGCGCGCTCGGGCGGCTCGTCGTCGCCGAGCTCCGCACCCGTGTTCCCGCCGACCAGGTCGTGGCCGCCGTCCGCGATCCCGAGCGATCTGCCGACCTCGCGAACCTCGGCGTCGAGGTGCGGCGCGGGGACTACGACGACCCCGCCAGCCTGCGCGACGCCTTCGCCGGCGCGGACCGGCTCCTGCTGATCTCCTCCCCCGAGCTGGACACCGGCCAGCGCACCCGGCAGCACCTGGCCGCGATCGACGCGGCCGTCGCCGAGGGGGTCGGCGCCATCGCCTACACCAGCTTTCTGGGCGCCGACCGCGGCGGCGACCCGATGAACGCCGCGCACCACGCCACGGAACGCGCGCTCCTAGAGAGCGGGACCGGGCACACGATCCTGCGGCACCCGTTCTACTCCGACGCCTTCATCAACCCCGGGCTCGACGCCGCCGTCCGGTCCGGGACGCTCGCCGCCGCGACCGGCGGCCGCGGCCTGAACACCGCCACCCGGGCGGACCTGGCCGCCGCCGCGGCCGTCGTCCTGACCGACGACGCCCACGCGGGCCGGGCCTACGACCTGACCGGGCCGCTGTGGACCTACGCGCAGCTCGCCGAGGCGCTCGCCCTGGTCACGGGCGAGCCGGTCGCCGCCGTCGAGGCGGACGTGCCCGGGCCCATGGGCTTCCTGATGGGGCTGGCCCGCGCCGGGGCCCTGGAGCGCCAGACCGACGACCTGCGGCACGTGCTGGGCCGCCCGCCGACCAGCCTGCGCGAGGCAGTGGCCGCTGCGCTCGGTAGCCTGCGCCCATGAACGGTGGTTACCAGGTGTTCCGGCCGCGGCCCGAGGACGTCTACGACTGGTCGGGCGGGCAGCTGCACGCCGAGATCCGGCAGCACGTCGCGGTGGGCAACATCGTCCGCGTCCAGGTCTCCGAGAACGGGAGCCCCGAGACCGGCTGGTCCGACACGCCCTACGTGCGCGTCACCGCGCAGGACGGCGACCGGCTGACGGGCGTCGTCGACGATCCCTACCGGTCGCGGTACAGCGCCCTGGAGAACGGCACCGAGCTCGAGTTCGACCGCGCCGACGTCACCGAGATCCCGCTCGACTGGGACGAGAACGAGGCGCTGGCGCCGCGGGCGACCCACACCGGGCGCGGCCGGGAGGTCACCGGGTACATCGAGCCGGACTGACGGGACGGGTCACGCGTCCAGCGGCGCGACCTGCCGGGCCAGGAGCACCGCGACCCGGAGCTGCTCGTGCGTCGGGTAGTGCGGGTGCGAGACCGCGGTCACCAGGAAGTGGCCGACGACGTCGGCGCCGCGGTGCACCGGGATCGCGACGTACTCGTCGACCGGCAGGCCCGACCGGTCGACGTCGACCTCACGGCCGTTGCGGGTCAGCACGCCGTTGTGGTCGAGGATCGCGTTGCGCACGTCGGCCACCGGACCCGAGACCCAGCGGCAGTCCTCGGCGCCGAGCACGTCGGTGATGTGCCGGGCCACGACGTCGTGCACGGCCTCCGTCGGCAGGTCGCCCTCGATCGCGGCGCGGGCGGCGTCCAGCATGCCGTCGAGGTAGCCCGCGCGCCGGGCCGCGCGCTGCTGCTGGCGGTAGCCCCACAGGGCCACCTCGGTGACCGCCAGGCTGATCACCACGAGCAGCACCGTGGCCTCGACGTCCTCGGCGTCGGTGATGACGAAGCGCAGGTACGGCTCGGTCAGGAACAGGTCGAACCCGGCGCCCGCCGACAGCGCGGCGAGCAGGCCGGCCGGCCGGTCGCCCGTGGCCGCCGCCGCCACCACGAGCACGACGAGGATCAGCGCCGAGGTCACCGTGGTGATGTCGTCCCGGAAGGCCGACAGGATCGCGCAGGCCAGCAGCGGCGCCAGCACCGCGGCGGCACGCACCCACGGACGTCGCGGCGCCCCGGCGTCACCTGCCATGTGGTCCACCTCCCGGATCATCGTGACCCCCGCCGCGAGCGCCCGCGAGCGCTGACCGGACGCCGGCCCGAGGTGCGCGCGCCACGCCGCCGGGTTGATGCTGAGGGTGCCTGACGAACCCGATGCCGCGGCGACCGAGGAGGCGGACCAGATGGAGATCGTTCGAGGCGAACGAGAGGCGCAGGAGATCGTGGGCCTGCGCGAGACGGTGCGGATGGAGGACCTACGGGAGTTCTTCCCCCGCGCGATGGCGGCGGCCGCCGCGGCGCTGTACGAGCGGGGCATGGAGCCGATGGGACCGGCCGTGGCGCTCTACGAGGGGCTGCGGGCGGAGCGGTTCGAGGTGACCGCGGGGTACCCGGTGCCGCCGGGGGCGGCGCCGTCCGACCAGGTGGTCGCCGCGATGCTCCCGGGCGGCGCGACGGTGGAGGCGGTCCACGTCGGGCCGTACGACCGGCTGCGCGAGTCCCACGCGGAGCTGACGGTCTGGTTCCAGGAGAACGGGATGACGCCGCCGGCGACGGTGTGGGAGGAGTACGTCGTGGGGCCGGACAGCCTGGCCGACCCGAACGGGTGGCAGACGCGCATCGTGTACCCGGTGGGCTGATCCGGGCCTCCGTCCCGGCCAGGGAGGGCCGTTGGTCCCTGGCCGGACATCGGCGACCCGCGAGACGCTGGGGAGGCGGGACCCCAGGACCGTCCCCGGAGGAGCTGTCATGCGAGCAACGGTCGCCCTCGACGCCGCCGGGGCGCCCTCGCCCTCACCCCTGCCCCTGACCCGCCGCCTGCTGGTGGTGTGCGCGCACCCGTTCGACGCCACGCTCGCGCTGGGCGGCGTCATCGGCGCGTTCGCCGACACCGGCACGGCCGTGCAGATCGTCTGCCTGACGCACGACCCCGGTCCCGACGTCGACACCTGTCGCCGCAAGGTGCTCGCGGCCGAGCTCCTGCGGGCCGCGAGCCTGCTGGGCGCGCGGGAGGCGACGCTGCTCGAGCACCGCGCGGCGCAGCTGCAGTGGAACCCGCCGGAGGTGCTCGCCGCGGAGCTGCGGTCGGTCGCCGGGCCGGTCGACGCGGTGCTGACCGTCGACGCCCGCGCCCCGGGCAGCCATCCCGACCACGTGCGCGCCATGCGGGCCGCCCGCCGCGTCGCGGCCCGGCTGGGCTGCCCGCTCTACGGCTGGGTGTGCCGCACCTGGGACACGGCCGACCCGCCGGACGGCGTGCTCGCCGTCCGCTGCGACCGTGCCCGGCAGCGGGCCGCGGTCGCGTGCCACGACGCCCCGGAGGCGAACGACCCCGTGGTGCCGCTGTGCGGGGCCGACGAGGGCCAGGACTTCCTGACCCTCATCTAGCCCGGTCCCGGCCGGCCCGGTCCGCCTCCCACCGTTCCCCGGGTGCCAGGACGCGGCGCTCGCCGTCGACGGCGACGGCGATCGGCGGCTGCGGCGACCGGGGCAGGCCGATGCGGACCTGGTCGTCGCTGCACCGCACCTCGATGCCCCAGTGGTTGCGGTAGCGCAGGCGGAACCGCAGCTCGGCGATCGTGTCGGGCAGGCGCGGGTCCAGCCGCAGCACGTCGCCGGCGAGGTCCAGGCCCGGGTAGCACCGCTGGACCAGGTCGACCGCCCCGGCCATCGCGCCCAGGTGCACGCCCTCGGCGGTGGTCCCGCCCTGGACGTCGGCGATGTCGCTGTTGAGCGCCTCGCGGAAGAACCGCCAGGACGCGGTCGGGTCGCGCCGCGCCAGCACCCAGGCGTGGACGACGGCGCTGAGGGTCGACCCGTGGCTGGTCCGCGCCAGGTAGTGGTCCACGGTCCGGTCCAGCGCCGCCTGGTCGAACCGGTAGCCGAGCGCCTCCAGCGCGTCGACCACGCCGCGCTCGCCCAGGAGGAACACCAGCATGAGCACGTCGGCCTGCTTGGAGGCCTGGTAGCGGTTGACCGAGTCCCCCTCGGCCTCCAGGATCCGGTCGAGCCTGCGGATCGCCCCGTACCGGGCGCGGTACGCCGCCCAGTCCAGCTCGGCGAGCTGGTCGTACCCCTCGAACTGGCTGATCACGCCGTCGCCGTGGAACACGACCCGCATGCGCCGGGAGACCCGCTCGAAGAGGTCCGTCTCGTCGTCCCCCAGGCGGAGGCGGCGGGCCAGGGCGTCCCGCTCGGGCCCGGGGAGCAGCGCCAGCGCGTCCAGGGCGTACCGCAGCACACGGGTGACCATCACGTTGGTGTAGGCGTTGTTGTCGATCCCCGGCCGGCCGGTGTCCGGGTAGGCGTCGTGGTACTCGTCCGGTCCCACGACGCCGCGGATGTCGTACCGGTCGGTGGCGGCGTCGTAGGTCGCCAGGCTGCACCAGAACCGGGCGATCTCGACGAGCATCTCGGCGCCGTAGCCGTGCAGGAACGCGACGTCCCCGGTGGCCTGGTAGTACTGCCAGACGTCGTGCGCCACGGCGATGCCCACGTGCCGCTGCAGGTGGGAGCGGTCCTCCAGCCACCGGCCCGACGCCGGGTTGAGGTGCGTCCGCTGGGTCTCGTCCCGGCCGTCGCTGCCGCTCTGCCAGGGGTACATCGCGCCCCGGTAGCCGGCGTCCGCGGCCGCCTGCCGCGCCCGGGGCAGGCGACGCCACCGGTACATGAGCAGCGACCGTGCGACGTGCGGGAAGCGCAGGAGCAGGAACGGGAAGACGAACAGCTCGTCCCAGAACACGTGCCCGCGGTACGCCTCCCCGTGCAGGCCGCGGGCCGGCATGCCGACGTCGAGGTGCGCGGTGTGCTCGGACAGGGTCTGCAGCAGGTGGAAGGTGTTCAGGTCCAGCGCCCGCCGCGGCGTGCCGGTCACGGCGACCCCGCTGGCGTGCCACAGCCGCTCCCAGGCCAGGACGTGGTCGGCGAGCAGGTCCGCGAAGGGCGGCAGGTGGGCCGCGTGCTCGCGGGCGGCGGCCAGGGACTCGGAGATCGCGGGGTCCCGCGAGGTGTAGATCGCGACGCGCTTCTCGATCGTGACGGGCACGCCCTGCACCAGGTCGGGCCACATCCGCACCGAGGCCCGCCCGGTCGCGCGCTCGGCGCGGCTGGTGACCGGCGCGGCGGGGTCGGTGACCACCAGCGTCGCCGCCTGGGCGATCCGGATCTGCGACGTCGCGGTGCGCACCTGCAGCCAGGAGACGTCCTCCGCCTGGTCGTAGCCCTCCGCGACGGGCACCAGGTGCCGCCCGTCGAGCGCCCCGTAGCGCTCCACCCCGGCGTTGATCACCCGGCCGTCGAGGCTCGAGCGGACCTCGATGGACCCCGACCAGTTCTCCGCGAGGAACGTGGTCTCCAGCGCGGCGACGTGCGGGTCGTGCATCGACACGAGCCGGCGCTGCGTCACGGCCAGCACCCGGCCGGCCGGGTCCCGGAACCGGGTGCGCCGGGTCAGGACGCCGCGGTGCGTGTCCAGCTCCTGCCGGTGCTCCAGCACCTCGCCCCCGTCGAGCGTGAGCCAGAGCTGCCCGGGCGTGCGGAAGGTGAACGGGAGCCAGTTCGGGACGTTGACCAGGTCCTCGTTCTCCACCGCCTGCCCCGAGACCACGGACGTCAGGCGGTCGTAGCAGCCCGCCAGGTAGGTCCCCGGGTAGTGCACGCCGTCCGCGGGCGACTCCGGGGCCGCGCCCCGCGTGGCGACGTAGCCGTTGCCGAGGGTGCACAGCGCCTCGCGGAGCCCCTCGGTGGCGGGGTCGAAGCCCTCGTACGACAGGAGTCCGGGGTCCACCGCGCCTCCCCCGCCGTCGTCCGGCCGGCGCGTCACGCGCTGTCCAGGGGTACGCGCCACTCCAGGCGGGTCCCGCCCGTCTCACCCGGGCCGACGCCGAGCGCGCCGCCCAGCTCGGCCGCCCGCCGGGCCAGGTTGCGCAGACCGCTGTGCGGCACGTCGCCGGGGATGCCGACGCCGTCGTCCACCACGGTGAGGACCACGTCGTCCGACACGGCCAGCCGGACCGCGACCGACCGCGCGTGGGCGTGCCGCGCGACGTTCGACAGCCCCTCGCGCAGGACGGCGACCACGTGCTCGGCGACGTCGGACGGAACGGCCGAGTCGACCGGCCCGTCGAACCGGAGCTGCGGGGAGTAGCCCAGCGGGCCGGTGGCGACGTCGACCTCGGTGATGACCCGGGACCGCAGGTCCTCCTGCCGCGTGCGGGCCGCGCCCGGCTGCAGCCGGTGCACGGTGGTCCGGATCAGCGCGATCGTCTCGTCGATCTCGTCGACCGCCTGGCCGACCCGGTGCGCGTGGTCGCCGTCGAGGTCGCGGCGCAGGGAGAGCAGCGCCAGGCCCGTCGCGTAGAGCCGCTGGACGGCGAGGTCGTGCAGGTCGCGGGCGATGCGCTCCCGGTCGCGGAGCACGGCGAACCGCGCGGCGTCCACGCGGTGCTCCGCGAGCTCCAGCGCCACGGCCACCTGGGCGGCGAAGCCCTGCAGCGCCTCGACGACCACCGGGGCGAACGGCACCCGGCCCTCGAACCGCCCGACGGCCAGCACGCCGCGGGTGCCGCCGGGCCCGCCCAGCGGCAGCACCGCGAGGGGGCCGATCTCGTGCCGCAGGTCGAAGGAGAGCTGGGTGCGCTCGTCGGCCACGGCGTCGGGCGAGACGATCGGCTCGCCCGACTTCAGGACGATGCTGGAGAACGTGCCGCCCGGCGGGAGCATGACGCCGACCAGGCGCTTCGCCTCGGTACCGGCCGCGGCCCGCACGACGAGGTGCCGGGACCCGTCCTCGGGCAGCGCGATGATCGCCGTGTCCGCGCCCGCGACCCGCAGCGCGTTGTCGGCCACGAGCGAGAGCACCTCCTCCGGGGAGCAGCCGGTGACCACGCGGCGGGAGATCTCGTCGTTCGCCCGGGCGGACTGCTCGCGCAGGCGCGCCTCCTCGTAGAGGCTGGCGTTCTCGATCGCGACGCTCGCGCCGGCCGCCAGCGCCTCGAGCAGCCGCTGGTCGTCCTCGGTGAAGTCGCCCCCGCCGTCCTTCTCCGTGAGGTAGAGGTTGCCGAACGCGCCGCCGTGCACGCGCAGCGGCGCCCCCAGGAAGGACCGCATGGGCGGGTGGTTGGCGGGGAAGCCCACGGATGCCGGGTGCTCGCCGAGGTCGTGCAGCCGCAGCGGGACCGGGTGCCGGATCAGCTCGCCCAGGATCCCGTGCCCGGTCGGGTAGGGGCCGATGGCCCGCACCTGCGCCGGGGACAGCCCGACCGTCAGGAACCGGGCGATGCGCCCGTCGTCCCCCAGCACCCCCAGAGCCACGTACCGGGCGCCGACGAGGCGGGCGGCGATCGCGCTGATCTGGTTCAGGGCCGTCTCGAGGTCCAGGCCGCGCCCGAGGTTCGCCAGGGCGTCGAGCAACAGCTCGGTCCGCTCGTGAGCATGCTGCGCCACGGCAGCCTCCCCCGTTCACGCCCCCTGTGCCTTCCACGGTAACGCCGTCGGGGGACCTTCGGACCACCCCGGGCGGGACCTTGGCCCCGCCGACCGGGCCTTCCAGCACTGATGCCCGGCGGGCGGCGGGTGATCGGCTGGAGGTATCACCCCGAGCGGGTGCCGGAGCGAGGAGACGATCATGGGCAACCCCTGGCAGCGCGGCATCGTCGTCGGCGTCGACGGGTCCCCGCAGAGCATGGCCGCCGTCGACTGGGCGGCGCTGACCGCGGACCGGCACGGGGCACGCCTGACCGTGCTGAGCGCCTACGTCACCCCGCCCTCGGCCCGGACCGCCACCATGGGCGTCAGCGTCGAGGACCTGCGCGCCGACGCGCACGACGCCGTCGAGCGCGCCACCGCCCGCCTGGACGGCGCGCACCCCGGCGGGCACCCGGTCGACGAGCAGGTCGTGCACGGCGACCCGGCCCACGTGCTCGCGCAGCGGTCCACGTCCGCCGACCTGGTGGTCGTCGGCCGGCGTGGGCTCGGCGCGCTGGACCGCGCGGTGCTCGGTTCCGTGTCGGGCACGCTCGCCGCCTCCGCGCCCGGCCCCGTGGCCGTCGTCCCCGCCGGTGCGCCCGCCGGCGAGCCGAGCCGCGTGGTGGTCGCCGTGAGCAACGGCGACGGCGGCCCCCAGCTCGACCTGGGGTTCACCGAGGCGCAGCGCCGGTCCTGCCCGCTGGCCGCCGTGCACGTGATGGAGCCCGACGCCGCGGCGGGCCTCGACCTCGGCGGACCGGACACCGGGCACCGGGCGGCGGAGCAGGACGGCGTGCAGCGGCAGGTCACCCAGTGGTCCGAGAGGTTCCCCGGGGTGGCCCGGTCGGTCACGTTCACCAGCGGCAACGTGGTCGACGCGCTCCTGGACGAGCTCGGGCCGGACGACCTGGTGGTGCTCGGCGGCCGCCCGCACTCGCCGACGGTCGGGCGTCTGCGGTACTCCGTCGCGGACGCCGTGCTCCGCAGGTCGCACCACCCGGTGATCGTGGCCCACCGGGACACCGCGCGCCCCTAGCATGGGGCCACCGATCGCCGACGCCGACCAAGGAGTCCTCCGTGGACGTTCCGTTCTACTGGGTGGACGTGTTCGCGGCCACGCCGCTGACCGGCAACCCGCTCGCCCTCGTGCCCGACGCCGACGCCCTGCCGGAGGCGACGATGCAGGCGGTCGCCCGGGAGTTCAACCAGTCCGAGACGACGTTCCTGGTCCGCCCCGACCGCCCCGGGCCCGACCACCGGCTGCGGTCCTTCACGCCCGCCGGGGTGGAGGTCTTCGGCGCGGGCCACAACGCGATGGGCGCCTGGATCTGGCTGGCCCTGGCCGGGCGGCTGGACCCGGACCGGGACCGGTTCGTCCAGCAGATCGGCGACGACCTGCTGGACGTGCGGGTGACGCGGCCGGCCTCCGGCGTCGAGGTCTCGATGGTGCAGTCGCCCCCGCGGTTCCTGGGCCGGGTCGAGGACCGCGCGGCGCTGGCCGCCGTCCTGGGCCTGAACCCCGAGGACATCGGCGCCGACCGCGTCGCGGAGGTCGCCTCCACCGGCGCGGAGCACCTGCTGGTCCCCGTGCGCGACGTCGCGGCGGTCGACGCCGCCCAGCCCGACACGGCCGGCCTGCGCGCCCTGCTGGCGGACGCCGGCGCCGAGGGCTGCTACCTGTACACCACCGACGCCGCGGCGGGCCTGAGCGCCTACGCCCGGTTCTTCAACCCGACCGTCGGCATCGCCGAGGACCCCGCCACGGGTACGGCGGCCGGCCCGCTCGCCGCCGTGCTGACCCGCGACGGGCTCGTGGCCGACCCCGCGCGCATCGTCGTCGAGCAGGGCCGCGGCCTCGGCCGGCCCAGCCGGATCGAGCTGCGGGTGGACGGGCCGCTGGTCACGATCACCGGGAGCGGCGTGGTGACCGCGGAGGGCACGCTGCACCTCTGAGCCGGGGCGGGCGCCCTACCGCACCCCGCGCACCGCGAGGGCGTCGCCCAGCTCGTCCGCGTGCTTGAGCACCAGGACGAGGAACGGCATCGCGAAGTGCCGCAGGCTCCGGCCGCCGCCGCGGGCGCGCTGCGCCTCGCGCACGTCGCGGGCGAGGCGGGCGAGCACGGGCAGGGTGCTCAGGGTCACGGAGAGGGTCAGGGCCGCCCGCTGGGGGTCGAGGCCGAGGCGCGCCAGGGGCTGCATCGCGCGCTCGACCGTGTCCAGCAGCTCGGTCGCCGGGGTGGTCAGCGTGAGCAGGCCCGCGAGCGTGATCGCCGTCGTCACCCGCGCGGCGTTCGCCACGGCGTGCTCAGGGTCCAGGAAGACGAGCTGGCCCGCGAGCGTCACCACGACGACCCACCGGGTGGCCCACGCCTGGCGGCCGAGCTCCCGCAGCCCGATGCCCGGCACCGCGTAGCAGGCGACGCAGACGGCGGCCATCACACCGGCCGCCCACCAGGTGGGCGGCAGCAGGCAGACGGCGAGCACGACCACGAGGAGCAGCGCGGTCTTCCACCCGGTCGGCAGCCGGTACCAGGGCCCGTCGCCCGGACGGTAGAGGGTCACCACCGGATGCTCGCCTCGTACGCGGCCAGCACGTCGTCGGGCGCCCCGACCTCGGTCACGGCTCCGTCCTGGACCAGCACGGCGACCTCGCAGCGGCGCGCGAGCGCCAGGTCGTGCGTCACCAGGACCAGCCGGTGCGCGGCGTCCTCGAGCAGGTGGTCGGCGACCCGGCGGGCGTTGGGCGCGTCGAGGTAGGCGGTCGGCTCGTCGGCCACGACCAGCTCCGGTTCCCGCACGAAGGCCCCGCACAGGGCGAGGAGCTGCTTCTGCCCGCCGGACAGGTCGTGCGACGACCGGTCGGCGAGGTCCGCGAGCCCGAACCGGCCGAGCGCGGCGGTGACCCGCTCGGTCCGCTCCTGGCGGGACAGCTTCTCGGTGCGCAGGGAGAACGCGACATCCTCGGCCACGGTCGGCATGACGATCTGCGCGTCCGGGTTGCTGAAGACGACGGCGACGCGCCGGCGCAGCTCCGCGACCTGGCGGGCCGGGTCCAGGCCCAGCACGCGCACGGTGCCCTCCCGGGCGACGGCGAGGCCGCTGAGCAGGCGGGCGAGCGTCGACTTGCCCGACCCGTTCTCGCCCACGACGGCGACGGTCCGCGCCCGCAGGGACAGCGTCACGTCGCGCAGCACGTCGGTGTCACCGAGGCGCACGTGGACGTTCTCCAGCTCGACCCCGGTCATCGGACCACCTCGAACACCGCGGCGACGCCCAGGCCGCCGCCCACGGACGCCGCGGCGACGCCGAGCGTCCCGGCGGGCGCTCCCCCGCGCACGAGCCGGCCGAACAGCCGCACCACGCTGACCGCGCCGCTCGCTCCCCAGGGGTGCCCCAGGGCCAGCGCCCCGCCGTCCGCGCACACCCGCGGGTCGTCGTCGGCGATGCCGAGGCGGTCGAGCACGGCCAGCGACTGGGCGGCGAACGCCTCGACGATCTCGAGCGCGGCGACGTCGCCTACGCCCGTCCCGGCCAGGCCGAGGGCCGCCAGCACGGCCGGCGCTGCCCCGATCCCGGGGAGCGCGGGGTCGCAGCCGACCACCGCGTGCCCCCGGAGCGCGAGGCCCGGCGCGTCGCCCCTGAGCCCGTCCGGCACGAGCGCGACGGCCGCCGCCCCGTCGCTGATCCGCGTGGTGGTGCCCGCGGTGAGGGTGCCACCGTCGAACAGGGCGGGCAGCCGGGGCAGCAGCCGCTCCGCTACGCCGATGCTGTCGTCCGCGGTCAGCCCGGCCACGGGGACGAGCTCGGCCGTGAACCGCCCGGCGTCCCGGGCGGCGCGCGCCCGGCGGTGGCTGCGCGCGGCGTGGGCGTCCTGCCGCTCGCGGCCGATGCCGTCGGCGGCGGCCAGGTGCTCCGCGGCCTCGACCATGTCGGGGTCGGGCCACCCGTGCGGCGCGAACGGCGCGCGCGAGTAGGGCGCGCCGTCGACCGACCGGACGGGGGCCGTCGAGGCGCTCTCGAC